>NZCE01000014.1 GCA_002688185.1 Spirochaetales bacterium | reverse complement strand
GTACCGGCACCACCCGCCCCTTTTTGTAGCCAGAGCCGCTAATCGCAGACATCTAACACTCCGCGCCACCAAGCGGGCAAGAATCGCTCAATTTAGGTTACTACAAGCTAGAAAAAGGTTACTTTTGCGCCCGTGTCCGATATTCGCGGGGAGTCATTCTCATGGATGATAATGATTAACACAGGTTTAGAACACAAAATCAAGTTTCTCAAGGTGACTCCAACTTAGAATATATGCGTGTTTCCGTTGTCCCGATTTACCACCGGCGTATATCAAGAATGTTTTTTCGGAGCTTATATTGCTCAAAGCACGGTATTTGAGTAGGCCCTTAAAAGAATCATTTGTAATGGTCTCGCCAGATTTTATTTCAATTGGGATAAGGTTGGGAGTTTTGTCAATAATCAGATCGACCTCATTCCCTGTGCTATCTCTGAAAAAGTAGGCATCAGGCTGAGTACCGGAATGAAGTGCCGATTTGCAATATTCTGCAATAATAAAATTTTCAAACAAATTACCCTTTAGATGAAATGAGAAAAAGCTTTCTTTGTTCCTGTTACGCAGCAAGGAAGTAGCTAATCCCGTATCATAGAAATAGAGTTTAGGCTGTTTAATTATCCTTTTATTGAAGTTTTTATAGTGAGGATATAATAGAAAAATGATATAGCTTGCCTCCAGAACGGAGATCCAAGATTTAACAGTTTTATGATCAATTCCCAAATCATTGGCAATAGATGAGTAATTCAGAATCTGACCAACACGACCGGCGCATAATTGAAGAAATCGCCTGAATATATTCAAGTCGCCAATGTTCCTGAGGCTTCTTACATCCCTCTCAAGATATGTTTGTGTATAGCCGGGATAATAGTCTTCAGGATCTATACCCCTATCGTAGATAGCCGGATACATGCCGGAAAAAAGAAAATCCAAAACGTCATTTTTCCAGTATTCTGTCTTTTTCAGTTCTTCCAAAGCGAAAGGAAAAAGATTTACTATGCCGGTTCTTCCCGCCAGAGTCTGAGATATTTTTTCCATAAGCAGAAAATTTTGGCTTCCGGACAGGATGATTTTGCCCATGGCTCTCGATTCATCTACGAAAGTTTGAAGATATGAAAATAGTTCTGGTAAATTTTGTGCTTCATCGATTATCACGCCATCTTTGGCATAATGGTTTAAAAATCCTCTGGTATCTTCTTGAACCTCCAACCTTTCATCAGGATTTTCCAGATTGATATAGTTATACTCAGGAAAAATTGCTTTTGCCAAAGTTGTTTTTCCGGACTGGCGGGGCCCCGATATAGATAGTATTGGGAATTTAGTTTTGATTTTGTGAATGTATGAACTGAGCTGACGTCTTATCATATATCAAACATTACTTCTGCACTTCATGCTTGTCAATACAAATTGGGAATTGCATTCCTAATTTGTATAGGGCGTTTATTTCGCCGTCCCCGCGGCTCCTTATGCTCTTTTGGCGAAAGCGTCGTTGTTCGATAATGCGTGACGTAAAAGCTATTTCTGCGCCTGCGTCCGATATTCGCGGGGAGTCATTCTCATTATTTTGCTAAAATATCGATAAAAGAATGATAGGTTGTTATAGCCAACGGAATAGGCTATTTCCACAATCGGCAGGTTGCCCCGCTTGAGCAAAAGGCATGCCTTCTGAACACGAATGCGATTAATATATTCAAAAAGTGGCGTCCCCGTTGCATTTTTAAACGCCCGGGAAAAATATGTACGGTTTAGCCCACAGCGTGATGCCAACTTCTGAAGACTGAATTCTTCGGCATAGTTATCCTGAATGTGTCGTATAACGTCTTGGAGTTCCCACGCAAGTTTCTTGGCCGCCCGCCGGGGTGTGGCGGCCTGGGCATCACGGAAAATCATCACCATGAGCTCGATGATTTTTAACCTCACTATCGTGCGGAAGCCGTCTCTTCCATGGCTGTATTCGTCATCCATTTCCAAGAAAAGGGCGTCAGCCTTCTCAAATCCTCCGCTATTCATCTCAACGTGTACTACGTTGCCGGGTTTTCGTAGAGTTCTTAGGGCCGACAAAAATCGCTCATCCCAACACCGAGCATCGATCTCCTCGATAAACGCATCCGAGAATCGTATTTCTCTAAATGCGCGAGGGGCCGTTGTTCTTATCACGTTAGCTGTGGCGGGATGAAAAAGGAGAATACAACCTCCCAGGAAATTTTTCCGTTCTTTTGCCGTGGCCAAGCTCAAGCTCCCCTCTCCGTGGAGAAGCATCCTGTACCAATCGTGCGATGACACGTCATCTGCATATATCGGTGTTGGAGAAACGATGAATGGAAACAGAAGGTCGCCTTGATTTGCCATAGTTAAGCTACATTATCTGCAAGACTCTGTCTCTGTTGTTTATCATAAGATATTATAAATGCATTCTATTAAGGCCGAAATTTACCGTGAACCCATACGCCGGTGAGCAATAAAAAAGAGGGTCTGCATCGGCGCGGACCCTCTCCTACGTATCGAAAGATTACGTTCTATGGTGTTTCAAGCCTGATCGTTTCCATAGTTCCGTTGGTGTATCTCCAGACCTCGATGGGCGTTACGACATCCCCGTTTTTGTCAAAATCAACTGAGCCGGCTGCGCCTTCATAGTTGATCGGTTTCATCTGATCGATAAGCCTGAAGGCTTTTTTGAACTCACCCGGATAAATCACCTCGCCATCCGGATTTGCCACGTCCCGCAGTCTATCGCGGATATCCGCCGCGGTTACGACATTGTTGACTGCTCCCGCGGCATATGCGGCCAGTCCCAGAACAGCCATTGCATCATAGGCATTTGTGATAAACGGCAGTGGTGGGAGCTCACCGAATTTTGCCTCATAAGCGTCATTAAACTGCTGGAGAGTCCGGCCACCGGCTGAGCCGGGTGCCGTTCCAATAAGTCCCTCGAGGTTGTCCGCTCCCACGGCGTCAATGATGTCGAGAGATTTCGTGCCGTCACAAAAGAAGAAGCTGCCGTAGTCAAAAAACTCGAGGGCCTCTTTCAGGTAAACTTCCGCATGTTGGGGATAACTGTATGCGGCAAGCGCATCCGGATTTCCCTCGAGAGCTTTTCTGAGCTCAGCGGTATACGACTCGGAAACGGCCTCATCATGAGGTATGGCGGCGAGCACCCTGCCTCCCTGTGCCTCAAACGCCCGGGTAAAAACCTCAGCAAGTCCCTGCCCGTATGCGTTATTTACGTAAAGTATTGAGGCGGTCTTTATATTCTCTGCGGCAAGATTGCCGGCCACCACTCCCTGCAGAGCATCGGAAGGACATGTCCTAAACAAGAAGTCCACATTTCTGTCTGAGGGTAGATCCGTCATGAGCGGATTGGTAGAAGCCGGGGAAATCATTATGACTTCATTGGGAATGGTTGCCGATTCAGCAACAGCCAACGTTACGCCACTTGAAAGGGCGCCTATGATAGCTACCACACCGTCTATGTCAATGAGCTTCTTGGCGGCTGTTACTGCCGGGATGGGGTTGGTCTCACTGTCTTCATGAACAAGCCCCATGGTCAAGCCTGCTTCCGCCAGCTGTTCTGCTGCCAAGACTGCGCCATTCTGAATGGCGGGTCCGTATTCACTCAGCGGTCCTGTCAAAGCCATAAGTGTCCCGACTTGTATATCGGGCTGGCCGACGGAAAACGCAAAAGGCGTCGCTACGGATAGACAAATAGCGATCACGATTAATAAACGTACTTTTCTCATCTCTGCCTCCTCTGCAGTATTTTCATAGAGACGATAGCGTACGCGCGGGCAATTGTCAAGAAATGGCTTTAATCCGACACTTTGAGAATTAATTCCACCTCAACTGTCGCGCCAAGGGGTAAATTCGCCATTCCAACGGCTGACCTGGCGTGATGTCCAGCGTCCCCAAGAATGTCTATCAACAGCTGCGATGCACCGTTCATTACAACATGCTGCTCGGTAAAGTCCGCGTCGCTGTTTACGAATCCGGTTATCTTTAGCAGCCTCTCTATCCGATCGAGGGAGCCTAGATCTCTGGCCAACACCCGGAGGAGATTGGCCGCGCACAACTCTGCGGCTTTTTTCGCGTCCTCCACACTCACGGCGGAAGGCACTTTTCCGGTATATTTAACCTCTCCGGCCGCCGACGGCACCATACCGGATGCGTAGGCGACACCATCGGCCACCACAACTGGAGTATAAAGACCGCCCGGCTTTGGCGCGTCCGCAACGGAATATCCTCTTTCCTCTAACTTATTTTCGCGTTCGTTCATATTTCCTCCGGAAGATTTTGGCTTAGAAACTCATACCAGTTTTTATGAAGTATTGCACGAATATCGGTTTCCGCGTATCCCCGCTTTTCCAGCAACCTGCCGATTTTTTGAAGATCCGCAATACTTTTGAGATCCCCCGGTGTCTGCTCCGTGCCGAAACCGCCGTCAAGATCGCTGCCAATTGCTGCATGCTTTGAATTGCCGGCAAGAGAACAGATGTGATCGATATGATCGACCATAGTATCGATAGAAATGACATCCGTTTTGGTAGTTCCCCTTACCCATTTTGGATAAAGCATCCAACCGTCCGCCGCAACCCCGATAACGGCATTCCTACTTATCAAAAGGCGTATCTGTTCATCGGAAAACTGCCTGTCTCCCGGCACGAGGGCGCGGCAGTTGTTGTGAGTTGCCAACACGGGACCCGGAAAGAGCTCCAGAGCCTGAAAAAAACTCTGATCGCACAGGTGGGAGACATCAAGCATCATACCGAGAGATGCAAAAGCTTTGAGTAGCTGCTTTCCAGGTTCCGTGACTGGGCCGGTTGTGCCGGTGCCCGATGCGTATGGACTCCTGCCGTAATGCACCACGCTAATTATACGGAGACCGGCGTCCCACCACAGTTCCGCTTTTTCAGGCCCGGTAATCGGGTCTCCGCCTTCCATAGATAAAACGATACCAATTGGGTTTGCTTTGCCACTTGCGGCATTTCCCCCTTTGACTTGCCGTTCCCAGAACGTCGATAGGCTTTTTTTATCAAGGATTAAAGATAACTCGCCTGCGTCTGCCATAATTTCGTAATAGGCAAGCTGGCCCCAGGAAACCGCCGCGGCGATAGCTGGAGTAGCATGGTCAATATCCACCCGCTTAAAACCGTGGGCTGGGCGAAAATTGGGATTGCTCCGCGCCAGCAATGTTCCAAATGCGAGAACGATTTGCCCTCTCCTCATTTCCGGAAACGTAGCAGTGGCGCCGGAACGCGCAGGGTGATCATCCATCTGCTTTTCACGTTTATTAAGCGCGGCTAAACCTTCGGTTAAATCACGATCAAATGAGATGGCGTTTGCCGCAAGGTCAAGATGGGAATCAATAATAATTTCATTATTGCCGACAGCCATATTCCCCCACTTTGTAGACGAAGCTATTCAACTCGTAATGCATATAATAAAAACTATAATGATTTTTCTGATGAAGGAATACCACAGTGGTAAACTTGAATATACTAGTCGCATTGGTTATAACAACGTAAGTCATCTGGAGTTGCGAAATGGAAATAAAAAACTGGATCACGTCAAGCCCCACCTGCGTAGAATACGCCGATAAATTAGAGAAAGTATTGCGGATAATGGCAGAAAAAAGAATCGGCGCCGTTTTGGTACTGGACCAACAAAAGCTCGTCGGTGTGTTTACCGAGAGAGATTTGGTACGCCTCTGCGCTCGGGGCCTGGAGGATTTACAAGATGATGCCATATCACGGCATATGACAAAGGATCCAATTACCGCCCAGCTGACCGACGACTATAATACAGTATATATGCTGATGCGCGTAAATGACATCAGACATATACCGGTTCTTGATGGCAATGCCCTTGCCGGAATCGTTTCAAACCAAGATCTTACCCATTTCTATCAGAACAAAATTGAGTCCGAGTTTGCCGATGCCCGGGAGCGTATAGATGACCTGCAAAAGCTCGTTAAATTGTCTGCCGAGGAAGTGCTTGAATCCCTATTTTCTGAGATCAATAAGTATAAAGAGCTCAGCTTAACCGATCACCTCACGGGTCTATACAACAAACGCTATTTTATGCTGCGTTTGCGGGAAGAGATTGCCCGTGCAAAACGACACAATCAGGATCTCTCGCTGATTTTTTGCGATATTGATCATTTTAAAAATGTTAATGACAATTACGGGCACCATCTCGGTGATGCTATTCTAAAAACGGTTGGTCAGATATTGGCCGGTGAAATGGGTGAACTGAGGATTCTCTCCAGATTGAGGAAATCTGATATTGTTGCGCGATTTGGCGGCGAAGAGTTTGTGGCGATATTGCCGGAGACAACGGCAGAGAATGCAGCAATTGCCGCGGAAAAAATGCGAACGGTCATCGCCGAACATCAGTTTGAGTGCAACAATGAATCATTCGGCATCACCATGAGTTTTGGTGTGGCTGGACTTTCGGATGATTTGGTGGACGTCGATGAGTTCATTCAATGCGCCGACCATGCCATGTACAAGGCGAAGGCCAAAGGAAGGAACAGCGTAGCGACTGACTGGGAAAAATCGGTTTCATGAAGGATCGTGGGAGATCAATCTGGTCGTGGGCGTGCTACGATTGGGCAAACAGCGCTTTTGTTACCACCGTCGTGGCCGGATTCTTTCCCATATTCTTCAAGGCATTCTGGGCTAACCCGGGCAATCCGCAGCAGAGCACTTTCTATCTTGGACTGGCAAACTCTCTGGCATCTATCATTGTGGCAGCCTTGGCGCCTTTCCTTGGGGCTATCGCAGATAGGGCGTCGGCAAAAAAGCGTCTGCTCCTGTTGTTTGCTTTTCTCGGTACCATCATGACCGGCGGGCTGTGGTTTATCGGCTCAGGGCTTTGGCAACTGGCAATTGTGTTTTTTGTTGCGGCATCGGTCGGTTTTTCCGCGGGAAATATATTCTACGATTCATTACTAGTGGGTGTGGCATCAGAAAAAAAAGTCGATTATGTGTCATCTCTTGGTTTCGCCTTGGGATACGTCGGAGGCGGTCTCCTTTTCGCTGTCAACGTATTCATGTATCTCAAACCTGAGTTTTTCGGCATTCCTGATGGCGAAACGGCGATCAGGATCTCATTCCTCACGGTGGCCATATGGTGGGCGGTGTTTTCAATCCCAATATTCGTCTTTGTACGAGAGCCCAATACAGCCGGCTCCGTTGGACTCGGTAAAGCTATCGCCGCGGGAGCCAAACAGCTGATCTCGACCGTAAAAGACATAAAGCATCTCAAAGTTGTCGGCATGTTCCTGCTCGCCTATTGGTTTTATATCGATGGCGTAGATACAATAGTCAAAATGGCGGTTGATTATGGCACCAGCCTGGGCTTTCCATCGAGCTCACTGATAGTAGCTTTGCTTCTAGTGCAATTTGTAGCTTTCCCTGCGGCGCTTCTTTACAGTCTTTTTGCAAGGAAAATCGGAATTCGCAAGGCCATTCTCATTGCCATTATCGCCTACGGGTTTATAACAGTTCTCGGTTTTTTTATGCGGGCGGTGTGGCAGTTTTACGCTCTTTCTGTTCTAGTTGGCCTTTTTCAGGGGGGTATCCAGGCACTCAGCAGGTCGTATTATACACGCCTAATACCGGAGAAACGCGCTGCGGAGTTTTTTGGCTTTTTTAATATGCTTGGCAAGTTTGCCGCGGTTATCGGGCCGATGCTTATGGGCACGGTGACCTTAGTATCAGGCAGCAACCGGATCGGCATACTTTCAATAATTATACTTTTTGTAGTGGGCGGGATTCTTCTTGGGAAAGTCAACGAAGAAGAAGGGAAAAAGATGGCGAAAGAGTACCTCTAGAGCCGGGAGCTCATTGCAGTGCCAAAAGAGCTTTCCCATTGGATATTTGCCGAGGCCGTTGCCGAGCACATTAAGTCAGCTGATATTAAAAAAGCCATAAAGACGTTTAAAGCGTACTACTATCTGGGCTCCGTGGCATACGACAGTCCGTTTTATACATATTTAGTGAGAAATGCAAAAACCTTAACCCAGGCCGGATTGAGGATTCACGGTGTGTTTGGCGGTGACACATTGGAGATCCAAAGGGCTTTTTTCCGGTCGTATCAAAATACCGGAAGCAAAATCCCACTGCAAGGCATCAGCTTTATCTCGGGAACCCTCACGCATCTGTGTGCTGATATCAATTTTCACCCACTGGTGAATTATTTCAGCGGTCGATATGCGGACAGTGAGAAGAAAAGTCGGCTTCTATCCCAAAGACGTCACCGGCAGTTCGAATCGTTACTCGATTTCTACTTCTGCACAAAACGCAATGATTCAGCATTTCACGTTACCAGCCGTCGATCGTGCAAACGCGTCGGCGCATTGCATCAATTCCTGGCGGCAATGGAGCGCGAGCAAGACCAAGTCATTGATATTCTAAACCGATTCTACTTTGGCAAGTCCCAAGACAAAACCACGGGAGTATGGGAGCTTGTTAGGCGACATTCACAGCTTCAAAGACTTTTTTCAAATGGCACGGTCGGATCTTTGGTCCGCTGGCTTGGGGCAATTGCGGGTGGAGGCTTGCGCGTCATATCTGCGACGTTCTATCCAGTTGCGATACTTAAGAATGTTGCCCGGAATCCCGATGCGGCATTGGCGCTCTTTTCCCGCAGAATACAGTATCGACATCCAAACTCCGGAGTAAAGCTCAGCCACTCCGTGGACGAGCTGGCAAAAAAGACGGTGGATGATGCCGCGGCGCTGATCGATTCCTTTGGCGGAGATTATCAAGAACGCGATCTATTCAGCGGAATAAAGGGAAAATCCCTCGAATACGGATGCGACGCAGATGAGTTTCCAACACCCAAGCATTTTGACCTTTCCAAACCCGTGCCGGCCCTCTGCCGAGACGGTCTCTAGCTTAGCCTTCCAGATCCTTTCTCGGCATATTTCAAAAGGTCTTCTGTAGCTGTGGCGCCTTTCTATCGCCTCGAGCACATCCATATCTACCGCACCTCTGTGAAACGGATGAAGCTTACCTCTATTCCATTCACCGCCTTTTTAGGGAATGCAGTTACCTTCATAACCAGTGAGTATACTCCGGGTTCCGCGATTTTTATCTTTCCGATATGAGAAATGGCCTCATGGAGATGCTTGGTCCGGGGGACCTCGTTTTCCTCATCTTTGCGGATCTTTCGCTTTAGGGTTGTGCTGAGCTCAACGGGCCCTTTCAGCCTCCCTTTGGATACAGTCAATTCTACCGTATGTCCCCCCACCCATTGCCGGGGCCTTTGGACTGCCGCCGTTGAGAGATCGACCTGATAATCCCCGGAATCGGAAACCTTGAGCTCCCACGCCATGGTACTAGTAGTGCTTTTCCAGCCCACCGCAATACTTGATCTGTCTAAACTCATCCTTTCGTCTTTGGCCGACGGCTGCAATTTTGCCATATGGGCAGGCAATAAAATGCTTCCATCGGGTTGCTGTATAATCGATTTGTCTACCTTTGGGTCGCCGTCGATTTCCAGAACCACGACGGAGATATTTTTGTCCGGCTTTTTCACGGCCACTTCTAGTTCAAGCCATTGTTCCTTGAGCGCCTTGTCTGAAGCTTGGGTCACGCCGAGCTTCTGCTTCTTATCGGCGAGCAAATATGCATCTTTGACTTCATTCTTCAATCCTTTGAGCACAAATCTCTTGCCCGGCCAATGGTAGAAATGGAGAAACAGCCTTCCCGGTTTCCACGTTATTCGGCCCCAATCAAACTCATAGGGATACGGGTTTGGCTTTGTTCCATATATAGCCTCACCGTTTACCTTCATCCACACTCCGATTTCATTGAGCCTTTTTACACTTGCGGCCGGAATAACACCTTGGGCGGTAGGACCGACGTTGAGCAGATAATTCACTCCCTTGCTTGCCAGATCAACAAGAAGTATCAAGAGTTCTTTTGTGGATTTCCAGTTCTTATCGTTCTTTTTAAAAGCCCACGTATCATTCATGGTTGCCGGAGTTTCCCAGGCGCCTTTTACCGGTCCGGCTGGAATCATGTTGTCTCCCATACTGCTATAGTCGCCAACGTCGTGACCAACCCGGCCGCTCACCAGGCAGTCAGGCTGCAATGAATGAACATAACGCTTGAGATCCAAGCTCTGCTTCTTGGTAATTATCCCGGGAGTATCAAACCAAATCAGCCCAATCGGTCCATACTGGGTAAGAATCTCATTGAGTTGCGGCTTTACCTTTGTCTTCAGATATTCGGCAAACGCCTCATCAGTCAAAGTTTTAAAATCCCAGCTATTCCCCCGGCCGCCCGGTTCATGCCAGTCCTGGTCCTGCGAATAGTAAAAGCAAAGTTTTATGCCGGCTTTTTTGCACTCCCGTGAGAGATCTTTCATAGGATCCTTGCGGTATGGAGTAGCGGCCGCAATATTGTAGTCGCTCGCCTTAGACGCATACATTGCAAAACCGTCATGGTGTTTTGATGTAATCACAAGGTATTTCATACCTGCGTTTTTTGCCAACGTTACCCATTCTTTTGCGTTGAATTTGGTCGGGTTGAACTTCTTGGCAAGTTGCTCGTATTCTGAGACCGGTATTTGAGCGCGGAACATGATCCACTCTCCTATGCCCGGGATCTCCTCTCCCTTCCATATTCCTGCGGGAACCGCGTACACTCCCCAGTGGATGAACATGCCAAACCTGGCTTCCTCCCACCACGAAAGTTTTTCTTTTATGCTTTTAGCCATAACTTACCTCTTAAAAATTAATTATCTTATCGCATAACTAACCAAACACGTTTCCTGCCGATCGTCAAGCATGATGAAAGGCTTTCAGCACGACAAAGAGGGCAAACCTCATCGCTACGCTGCGGCTTGATTGAAAATAATATTTCACTTATTATTTAGGTACCGAAATTTTCGGTACCTTAGTAACTAAACACCCGGCGATAATCAAATGGAGTTGCAATGGCCGCCGATCTCTATTCTGACACAATGCAGTCTATTCTGACATTTAATCGGTCTCTGCGGAAATATTCGAAATGCTTCCAATCTGAACAGATATCCGGTAGGCAGCTTGCCACTCTTCGCTATCTTCTGGAGAACGATCAAACAACGGTCGGAGCCTTGTCGAGGTATCTATTCATTTCTGAAAGTAGTACTTCAGAGCAACTATCAAGACTCGAGAGCAAAGGACTTGTAAAGCGCACTCGGTCGCCGGATGACAAACGGATTGTCACCGTATCTATCATGGCGGCGGGAAAAAAACTCGCCAATCGTATTCCAATGGGGGGGATTGTTTTGCTGAGAGAACGAATGAGAAATTTGCCGGAAAAAGATTTGCAGTCTGTGAAAAATGTACTCACTTTGCTCAATTCTCTTTTGGAGAATCAGGCGTGAAAAAGGCAAAACCAAAATACCTCTCGAGGGCATTGGCGTGTCTAAAACCGTATTGGCGCTTTGTGCTCGGCTCCTACATCGTTGTTTTGGTGTCAAACGGAGCAAATATACTCATCCCGCGCGTAATTAGAGATATCATTGACAACGGCATAAGAGGAGGGATAAGGAATGCAATAATCATCGGAGCTATCCTGCTTGTCGCTCTCGCATTCGGCAGAGGATTATGTACGTTTCTGTCCGGCATCTGGACGGAATCGGCATCTCAGAATGTCGCCTTTGACATACGCAACCGCTTCCATGAAAAGCTTCAATCCCTCTCGTTTAGCTTTCACGATGAGACAGAAACCGGGCAACTTCTGTCAAGGAGTGTCGGCGACGTGGATAGAATACGATTTCTCACCGGAAGGGCGATTCTGCACCTTGTACAGATCTCAACGCTCATCGTGGGTGTTGCTATCTCTATGGTGCTGCTCAATAGCGAGCTGGCTCTAATCACCCTGATAATAGTTCCCATATTGGGCGTAAGTGCGTGGTGGTTCAGCAATAAAATTCGTCCCCTATCACTTCATATCAGACGACGTGAGGCGGATCTTACCTCAAAACTCGAGCAGAATCTGCGAGGTTCGCGCATAGTAAAGGCCTTTGCCCGTGAAAAGGCGGAATATAATGAGTTTCGCCGGTTCAACACGCGACTGCTCGATAAGCAATTGGGAGAGGCAAGAATGCGAACCCTATATATGCCGCTCATGCAGCTTGTCGCCCGCTTTGGGACGCTGATTATTTTGGTATATGGCGGCAGGCAGGTGATGGGAGATGCGCTAACTTTGGGAGAGCTCGTCGCATTCTCCACTTACATAACTCAGCTGCTCATGCCGGTGAGAAGATTCGGTTGGATACTTACGTCAATCGCCCAAGCCTCAGCGTCTGCTGAGCGCCTGTTTGAAATTCTTGATCTGACATCGGATATCAAAGACGATCCCGATGCTACGCCTCTCGGCAAAATTGAGGGGAGAGTTGTGTTCGACGAAGTCGGTTTTGCCTACAATCGCAACAATAGAGTTCTCGAAGGGATTAGCTTTGCCATCGAGCCGGGAGAACGAGTGGCCCTTCTCGGTGGAACCGGGTCTGGCAAATCTTCCGTTATCAGCCTCATCCCCAGATTTTACGATCCTGTCTCAGGGAAAATTACTATTGATGGAATCGACATCCGGAAGGCTACGCTGAAATCCCTACGCGATCACATCGGTATTGTCCTTCAGGACACCACACTTTTTGCAGCTACCGTAAAGGAGAATATCGCATTTGGAAGGCCGTCGGCATCAATGGACGACGTAGTGAACGCCGCAAAAGCCGCCAGGGCGCATGAGTTCATTGTTGAGCTACCGGGAGAGTATGAAGGCTATATCGGTGAGCGCGGTGTAACCCTTTCAGGCGGGCAGAAACAGAGACTCTCAATCGCCAGAGCTATACTGAAAAATCCGGAGATTCTCATTCTCGATGATTCTACCTCGAGTGTTGATACAGAAACCGAAAGCTTTATTCAAGACGCTTTGGAAAAGCTCATGGTCGGCAAAACCTCAATCATCATCGCACAGCGGCTCAGTACGGTGAGGATGGCGGACAAGGTGCTAATCATTGATAAGGGGAAGATAGCCGCCGTTGGAACCAAGACCGACGACGAGAGTCCCCATGATCAGCTCATGAGGACGAGCAGCCTCTATGCTGAGATATTCGCAAGACAGCTCAGACCCGATTCACTGGTAGGCGCGCGCAGCGCCGAGGAGGGAAGAATATCATGATGGGTTATGGACCCCGTGGGCTCCTCCACTCATTTGGCGACCATGAAGAGACAAAAATTCAAAGCCGGGTGCTAATCAATCTTCTCAAATTCGTCGTTCCTCACTGGAGAAAGCTGGTAATTGCGTCTCTCATGATGCTCGTTACCACCGGTACCGGATTGATCATACCGTATGTTACAAAAAACATAATCGACATTCATATTGCCGGCAGAGATTGGCAGGGGCTTCTGCGTGCCGCAGCTATTCTGGGAGGCTCGATGGTCATAGGATATGTTTCCATGGCTACCCAGGGCTACTTGCTCGCACTCACCGGGCAACGGGTGCTCTTTTCACTCAGAAACCGCCTGTTCGAGCATCTACAACTGCTGTCGGTTGCGTATCACGACAGCCATATAACCGGTGTGACTGTCTCCCGGGTAATAAATGATGTCGCGGTTATCAATAACCTTTTGAGCGAGGGGTTGATTACCATGTTAGGCGACAGTATTTTGCTCATCGGCACGGTTGCCGTTATGGTTGCGATGGATGTCCGGCTGGCCTTGGTAACATTCACCATAGTGCCCATCATGGTTTTTGCAACCATCATTTTCGGAAAAAAAGCGCGGGTGGCGTTCCGAGATACGCGGGAGAAAGTCGCAACCCTTGTGGGTAATCTGGCTGAAAATATCGGCGGTATGCGCGTCATTCAATCATACGCCCAGGAGAATACCAGCCAAAGACGCTTTGAGGCCAACAACTGGAAAAACAGAAACGCCCATGTAAAGGCTATGTCCCTCTCATTCATCTTTCTTCCTACCATCGATATTCTTGGAATTACGGCAACGGCCATCGTGCTCCTTGCGGGCGGGCTAATGGCGGCAAAGGGCTTGGTAACTATCGGTGTAATCGTGGCATTTATGAGTTATGTAAACAGGTTTTTTATGCCTATTAGGGAGTTGAGCCAACTATTTACCACGCTGCAATCGGCAAGCGCCGGCGGAGAACGTGTTTTAGAAATCCTCAATCATAAGCCGGCAGTACAGGACGGCGAGCATGCCAAATATCTTGATTCCATAGATGGCGCTATCGAGTTCAAGGATGTTTCATTCAGCTATAAGCAGAATGTCGAGGTGCTCCACAAGATTAACTTTCGCATTGAACCGGGCGAGACCATAGCAATAGTGGGGCCGACCGGCGCGGGAAAAACGTCCATCACCAATCTCGTTTGTCGGTTCTATGAATACAATCAAGGGGAGATTACCATCGACGGTCATAATGTACGCGACATTGCAGCCGACAGTCTGCACAGACAGATGGGTTTTGTATCCCAGGATCCGTTTCTTTTCTCCGGATCCATCGCCGAGAATATCTGCTATGGGATCGATGAGACAAATACTCAGGCGATGATCGAGGCCGCAGGACACGCAAGGGCGGACGTGTTTATCCAAAATTTGCCGGATGGTTACGAGACCAAAATACAGGAAGGCGGCGTTAACTTATCGACAGGTCAACGACAACTGACCAGCATAGCCAGGGCGATTTTGGTAAATCCAGCAATTCTCATCATGGATGAGGCGACATCGAGCGTTGATACGGTAACCGAGGCCCTGATTCAAAAAGGGCTGGACTATCTCCTTGCGGATCGAACGGCCATCGTAATCGCTCACAGACTCACCACGGTCCAAAGCGCGGATCGTATTTATGTAATTGACAATGGGAGAATCGTTGAGACGGGTACTCATGAAACGTTGATTAAATCCGAAGGGCTTTATCGGACGCTCTATGAGCGGCAATTTGTCGATGAGAAGGCTGCGGGCGCCGCTGCACGCGCCGCTGCGCGCGCCACCTAAGGTCTCGCTCTGACCTCGACATAATCAAGATACCCGATGGTGTTGTCTCTCGTGCTATCACTATCGCCGATCAAAGCGATGCGAGCTTTGCTCGAAGGCAGCTCGCCAAAAGCGCCGGTTGCAATGGCCACGATATCCGCCTCCGCGGTGCACCACGGTGTGCCTGAGTGGCCGTCAGCTACGTCTCCGTCACACGCAGTTGCATAGGCATTCATATCCACATATCGTGTCCGGCTATTGATGGTGCTTTGCAGCACGGGTTCCAAAAATTCGTTTTCCGTCGATACAAATCCGAGAATTGATTTTGGTGGGAACTCACCATAAAGTACCTTTATAAAGCTATATTTAAGGCGTTCCGACAGAGGCATTTTACCGTTCTCATATTCAAACATGACGTAAAGCCTCAAAGGAGAGTCATCGGTCTCTTTGAATCGCAGATCCGCGCCACTGGGAAAATCCTCGATTCTCCATCGCCATTCGAGGATCGGCGTCTCTTCCAGATCAATGAGCTTATCAAATACGATACCTGAAATGCCATCGTCGGATTTAATCTGGAGCACATTGTCTCCATCCAGACGCTCGGGAAAATAGCTACTCTCCTTGCCCGCTGCGATAAACCGAATAGTTCGCCACCCATCCAAAGTCTCAAAATCTATATAGATGCTTTCTGCGTGAAGGAGAGAAAAGCTCAAAAAAAACATGCACACAAGTGCGCAAACGGTTCTCTGCATGATACATTCCAGGTGAGAGGAAATTACCTGTGTTACGGGAAGATATCAACCAATTTAGGATGATGGGTGGATTTTATTGACTTTCCGCAGATTCGAGGCCTTCAATATCCAGTGCGAATTTTAGCGCATCAAGTCTGAGGACCCTCTCATCGATCCGTAGCTTTTCCACATTCCATTGCGCATTTGCCACTTCAGTCTTAGTCGCCATCCCAACCTCCAGCTGTTTTTGTTTTTCCACTAGCTCGAGATCTGCGATTTCCTTTGAAGTCGACAGCTCATTTCCGCGGTATTCAATCCCCAACACCGATATCCGCAGGAGCGCGACTGCATTTTCGGTATTCCGTATCTTGTCTTCCAACTGCAAACGCGCAATCTCAAGGGCATTGGCCGCTTCCATATCACCGATCTTTTCGGCTCGGTTGTCCGGAAGTGACCAATTTATGCCGAACTGCGCCGACAACGATTGGTCATCAATATCACCGGCAATCCAAAGAGACATTGTAAGATTTTTAAAACCCGTGCTAAAACTGGTTCCGATTTGTTGACCGTCAAGATCGTACGACGCTCCCACGGTATAGGTGGGGATAAACCGCTCAAGAACTTCCTCGAGGTTAGCCTCCGCCCTCTCAACGCCGAGCCGTGAAGTTTGAACACCAGGATGGGAGTTAATGTCATACGAGGAGGCGATTTCCAAGGACACTGCCTGAAAGTCCGACGGCAATTCGGCTACCGTATCGCCGACCAATCCTTCGAGCTCCTGCCAGCTCAACCGACGCTGTAATGTAAGGGTCTCGAGAGCCTGATCGCCACGGACCACCGCGGATTCAAGACGCTTGTACTCGAGACTTTCCCTATTGAGCGTTCCAATAGTATTTTCCCTCGCAAGGGCGTCCCTCGCCAGTTCCGCGCTCCTCTGGGCGTCTCCTATACTTTTTTCAAGGTTGAGAACGGCTTTTATCTTGTCGATGACTGTTTTCTTGAGTGAGCGGACCCGATTTTCTCGATTGAGCGACGCTTGAAAAAAAGACAAGCTGTCTCCGATTTTTGTAGAATCATCTGAAGGTTCCAGCCCAATTAGAGGGTTGATAGGTTGGGAAACCGTGAAAACGGGCTTAAACGCAAACTCGTTGTCTTCCTCCAGGCCAAAATCGATATCCGTGGATACTCCGATAGCCGTCTCAATATTTTCACCGAGGGTCACAGTGACATAAGGATCAAGCACAACAGAAGTGGACGGTGTATCCGAAAAAGTCTGGTATAGGGTAACCAGACCATCGCGACTATCATTGGCACCGGCAACAATTTTAATACGTTTGGGGAGGTCCCGTTTTTCTATGACGAGTCGTGTATTTGTCTCTGAGAGTGTGAGGATTTCCAATTGGTTGTCATTCTCGATGGCTGTGGCAAAAAGCTCCTCGAGGGTATCAGCATTTGCGCCGAGCGCGCAACAGAGGAAACACAGTTGCATCCATTTCTTTACAGAGGTCATGAGTGCTCCTTTGAATTGGAAGCGGGGTAATGGGCCAAGCCATTGTAATGGAAAAAAACGTCAATGTAACTACCGAAGCGCAATTTTGGTGCGCCCGTGGCCTAGCTTTCATAGGCCGCATTTAAAATGTCGTGCTGAATGTAACCTGCAAGGGGCAGTGTTGTTTACTGTATGTACCTCCTTTTTTATATATATTTACATGCACGGGCGGGGGGTGCAGGTTCTCTCCCGCCCGAACGCATGTGAATCCAATCAAACAGGTAGCTTGCGACTATTCCCCTTCGTCCCATATAAGTGGTCCATCCAGTGAACTTGTACCCGCTCTTCTCGAGCTCTCTCCTCCCGTTGAAAGATAGCTAAATCTTCTCGCAAGAGATGGTGAGCTCTCTTGTACAGCGTCGTAATGGACAAGGGCCCGCTGAAATCTCCCTTCTGCGTGATATATCCGGGCGAGCAACAGATTAAGGGTTGCGGACTTGGGTTTTTGCTCGAGGCCGTCCTGCAATACCCCGGCTGCCTCGTCGTTTTGATCCTGTTGAATCAGCAGGTTTGCTAAATTAAGGTAGGACGCTATATACGTCGGGCTGTTGCCGATATTCGCCTCAAATGTAAGACGNGCCTCGTCGGTTTTACTAAATCGAGCGTGCAGCACGCCGAGCTGATTGCGTAGCTTTAATGCGCTTCTTCCTGAGGATCCGCTGATCCGGCCTTCAATCTCATCAACACCGTTGGTGTAGAGAAGCTCGGTTGAGCCGCTCATCGAATCTGATAGGAGGCGTTGTATCTCGTCTCTCTGTGGCTCAACAACTGCAAGAGTGCTTTCCGGCAGAGGCAGCGGCGGGTAGAAATCACGTTCGGTCCTCACGGGAATAAACTCTATATGTTCCGGGTGGCTTTTTACTAGGTTTGACGCGTTTTGCCAAGATTTAAGGAAACCGAGATTCAGTGTCGTAGTTTCAATGGGAATCCAGACGCTGTTACTATCGATAATCACCTCGAAATCACGAGATCTAAATAGCCACTCATTTTCCGACGGTTCTCCAGTATCAAAAGCGAGAAAAACGTGACCCGGTGAGGTCATTATTGCGGTGCCGATGCCCGCGGACTCAAGGAGGGATCCGAGAAGGGCGGTTGAATCATCACAATCTCCGGACCTGATGTGAAGGGTGGTTCGCGGAAATCGTACCGTGTCTATGACTTGCTCCTTACCGAGTATCTGGGAAAACGGTGAGTCTGGGTCTTCAATATACTCAATCCCGTACGCTCCCACGGCATCGCACAACTTTGCCGCCCGTACGAACATTGGCGGCAGCCCCTCGTACGAGTCATCCAATTCACTCAATACACGGTGTGAAAAGGCCGAAATAATACCCTCATTGGGCATAATAAACGAGGCGAGCTTTCCCGAATGGTCCCAAGAAAGAGCGGTATTACGGTACAACGTGACGGTTTTGGGCGCCGACACCGCCTGAAGCTCATCACCGTCGTGGTAAGAGACAGTGATGAGTGCCTGCACGCCAAGATCCTCCTGCAGACGCAGCACTTCGTCATTAAGAATCACAGAGAGATCAAGGTTTGCCTCTTCATTGACGCCGAGAGTCTCAATCGTCACGCTTTCGGATGGAAAATCCATATATTTCTTTATGAGGATCGAAGCTTTAAGCGTAGATATTTCGATCCCCGTGCTGTTCAATATCTTTACCGATCCGGCCGGCTGGCTACGGTAGTAGAGCATTAAAGACGGAAACAGATTATCAAGCTTTACCTCCATGATCCTGATCGGTTTTACCCGTGATGCCGGTGGCGCGCTTTTTTGCTGAAACTCACGCATCAAGGATTCCATGTCACGCCTGATCCCATCATCATTTGGGTCCCGATTGAGGATGGCTTCGTATATTCTCAGTGTATTCATATATTGCATTTGGGCTGTCGAAGGTCCAAAGCTTTCAAGGACTGTCATGGTTCGGAGATTCTCAGCGGCTGCCTGGCCCTTGAGCACACGCAGTTCGAGCTCTGCCAGGCTCGCTTGAGCGTGTTGATTGTACGGGTCCAGGGCCGTTGCCTCCCGCCAATGGGCAATTGCGAGCTCGGTGGCGCCATTATCGGCGTACACTTGCGCCTTTTTGCCGTAGAGCTCGGCGTTGTAGGGATCTTGCAGCAACTCATTATTCATCGCGACAATTTGCGTGGCAAAATCTTTTTGTATGCCCTGCTCTTCTATCCAGGAGTGGTCGAGCAGGCGCACAACCCGTTTTCCTCCTTGATCGAGGATGTACAGGTTCCCAGTTGATCGATCAAAAGCCAGACTCATCGTCGTAGGCAGCATCTCCGGTACCGGCATGGACAGCTCCAATAAGCTCCATTTCAGCACGCCTCCACGACTGTACCTCCGCAGCTCAGGTCCTAGACTCCCGTAGACAAACATGGCAAAGCTACCGTCCGGATAGATGGCAAACGCCATGGGTGTGAGGTACTCATTTACACCGGTAATCGGGACAATGGAATCGATAAGAATCCCCTTTTTGGTGAATATCTTGAATCGCCGTTCCGTGGTATCCCAAGCCCAAATATTCCCATCAGGACCGGTACCGAGATAGCCGATATAGGAGCTCGAGCTGGTTTTGAGGTCGAGGGGTAGCCGTTTCCGGCCGTCAATATTCATAGTTCGCTGCGCCATCATGTCGAATGCCACGATGGTGCCGTCATGGAGAACGGTAAACGGTCCATAGGGGTCCATTCCGATATTTACCGGCTGAAACAGCGGGGAGCCGTCCACCAGCTTCTGAACCTGCCGCCCCGTTGACGGCTTGAGATAGAGCGTATCAGCCGGGGTGAGAAAAACGCCGCCTGCATACGTATAATTACCGCGATCCAGGAGCTCTCTCCCGATGGCACCAAGAACCTTTAGATTTTCATCCAGCTCGACCGCAATGCTCCCAAAAGCCACTAATATGTGACCGTTGCTCTTGATTGCCCCGCCAGTCGGCACGAGGGAGCTTGTCTGCACCGGCACGAGGCCCGGAACGGATTGCAGCAGCACATCCGTCGGCAACGCGTCGAGAAACTCCGGGGGGTCTGAGCGCTTCGAAATGAATCCATCGGTAAACGCATTCCATAGGGTTGCGAGAATACTCGCCAGGTAACCAACGTTTTCTTCAGTATAATTTCCCAAAAACGGATATGAATGCACTTCCGTATCATCGGTGGCGCGGTGGATGGAGAAGTTGCTAGCCGTCTCATCGTCAATGGACACTACCAACTCGATAACGAAGTCGGGTGCACCGGCACTATCGTCAAAATCGACTGAAAAAAAGTCCGCGTACCGCCGGTTTGTCAGCACCACCGCCCTATTCAGCGTGTCAGTTACCATCTGGATATTTTCCTCCGTCCCCGGATGCACCAGCGGTGTTTGGATCTGTACGAAGTCAGCGGCAAAGAGCCGTGAAAGCGAAAAAGCACATACAAAGACAGTGAACAACGTTTTCATTTCGAAACCCCTACTGCCCTCAGGCATTTTCACAACGTCGTCAGGCGATATCAACAAATATAGCACACCCAACCTGAGTTGGGGATGCCACCCCAGATGAACAATTACCGGGACTTGAAAGTCACAAGACATCCATCCTATAGTCAGTGATGGCTCGCAGCTACGCGCCTCAATTCTAGACACGGAGGAGCACTCTCGTGATAATGAATGGCCTAACCATTACAGTCATTGGAATGGCGATTGTGTTTGCTTTCCTCGTCATTCTCGTGCTTGCCATGAATCTCCTTTTTTTGAGTTTGAAAAAGTTTTTTCCAGCAACTCTTGCTGAGCGGCAGGAAGGCAAGACCAAAGGGGAACGGAAAAAAGTGCCTTCCCCGGCTGTTGAAAAAAAGGGACAACTTCCCGAAATTGCTGCGGCAATAGCGGCGGCAAAAGCATACTCATTAGGCAGAGGTTAGCAAGAATGAAGAAACGCGTTCATACAATGATTACGGCTTTTCGCGACGGATTTCAGTCGGTTTATGGGGCTCGGGTATTTACCAAGGACTTTCTCCCTGCCGTTGAAGCGGCTGTAGAAGCCGGCATAGATCATTTCGAGGCGGGCGGAGGCGCACGATTTCAGTCCTTGTACTTTTACTGCAATGAAGATGCTTTTGACATGATGGATTCGTTCCGAAATGCGGCCGGCCCGGAGGCAAATTTACAGACCCTTGGGCGTGGCATCAATGTGGTCGGGCTAGATTCGCAATCAAGAGATATTATCAATCTTCACGCCGTGCTATTCAAAAAACACGGAATTACTACAATTCGTAATTTTGACGCGGTCAACGACGTAAACAATCTCATTTACTCAGGTCAATGTATTCACGACGCCGGCCTAAAGCATGAAGTGTGCGTAACCATGATGGCCCTTCCGCCCGGCGTCACCGGCGCGCACGATCCTGAGTTTTATATAGGTGTGCTAAAAAATATTGTCGACGCAGGGATTCCGTACGATTCTGTCTGTTTTAAAGATGCATCCGGGANATCAACCCCGGCGACTGTGTATGAGACGATAAAACTTGCACGAAAGATGCTTGGCGACAGTGTTCATATCGTATTTCACTCCCATGAAACCGCNGGTATCAGCATTGCCCAATATAGAGGAGCTTTGGAAGCCGGTGCAAACCAGGTCGATTGCTCGATGGCGCCGGCCTCAGGAGGGACCTGTCAGCCGGATGTCATTACACTTTGGCACGCCCTCAGGGGCACTGATTTTGACCTCGGCATTGACATCAATAAACTCGTCGCAGCTTCCGAGGTTTTCAAAGATTGTATGCAAGATTATTTTATGCCTCCTGAAGCCAAAGCTGTGGAGCCGAGAATACCATTCTCTCCAATGCCCGGTGGTGCACTCACGGCAAACACCCAAATGATGAGAGACAACGGCATCCTTAACCGGTATAGCGAGGTTATAGATGCAATGGGGGAAGTCGTGGTAAAGGGTGGCTTCAGCACATCAGTAACACCGGTAAGCCAGTTCTATTTCCAACAGGCCTTTAATAACGTGATGTTCGGTCCGTGGAAAAAGATTGCAGAGGGCTATGGCAAAATGGTGTTGGGCTATTTTGGGAAAACTCCAGTGGTTCCGGACCAAGAGGTGGTGAAGCTCTGTCAGGAACAACTCAAGCTCGATCCCACAGATAGACTTCCTGTCGACATAAATGATGAAGACCCGGAAAAAGGGATGGAAGCGGCAAATGCGATGCTAAAGGAAGCAAACCTGCCGATCACCGATGAAAACACTTTTATTGCGGCAACTTGCAAAGAGAAGGGCATCCAATTCCTGAAAGGTGAGGCAAAAGTAGGCGTGAGAAAGAAGGAAAAGGAAGAAACTGCTTCTGCCGCCGCCCCGGCGCCTGAAGGATATACGGTCACAATCAACGGCAACCCGTTCGGGGTGAAGCTCAAAGATGATGTGGCAATAGTAAACGGCGTGGCGTATGCCGTGGAAGTCGCCGAAGGCATTTCAGCTCCGCAAACCCCGGTCCAGGGGGCGGCGCCGACTACTCCTGCAACGAAAACGACTGCGGTCACTGCCGACACGGCACCGGCGGCAACGCCGACCGGTGATGCACATCATGTGGAAGCCCCACTTCCCGGGTTGATTCTTCGCCTGGTGGCAAAACCAGGGACGATGGTTTCAGAGGGAGAGACCATCCTTGTGGTGGAGAGCATGAAGATGGAGACTGAGATCCATGCACCGGTAGCGGGGCAGTTAACCGAGATCCCGGTTAACCAGGGCGACCAGGTTCAGGCCGGTGACGTTTTGGCCATTATTCACAAATAGCCCATCTGGTAAGGACTAATCATGAAAATTTTGGAAGCCTTGGATAGCTTCTGGAACTCCACAGGATTGATGAATTTTACGTGGGGCCAGATCCTTATGATCGTCGTGGGGCTCGTACTCATCTACCTTGCCATTGCACGCGAGTTTGAGCCTCTGTTGCTTATTCCCATCGGTTTTGGTGGAATACTCGCAAACATACCCCTCGCCGGAATTGCGGAAGCCGGTGGCTTCGTCGGCCAAATATATGGGTTTGGAATAGCTACCGGGCTCTTCCCCTTGTTTATTTTTATGGGTGTCGGCGCGATGACGGATTTTGGCCCACTATTGGCAAATCCAAAAACCGCGCTCCTCGGTGCGGCCGCGCAATTTGGTATTTTTACTACGCTCATCGGTGCAGTCGGTTTGGGAGCCCTTCCCTGGCTTGATTTTTCTCTGAGAGACGCCGCCTCGATTGGTATCATAGGTGGCGCGGACGGCCCAACCGCCATTTTCACTGCGAGTAGGCTCTCGCCCGATCTTTTGGGCGCAATTGCGGTCGCCGCGTATTCCTATATGGCGTTGGTTCCAATTATTCAACCGCCTATTATGAAGCTGCTCACGTCCCGACGCGAACGAGCAATAAAGATGGAGCAACTCAGATACGTCTCCAAGACGGAAAAAATACTCTTTCCCATAACCGTCCTAGGTATTTGCATAATATTTCTCCCCACCGCCACGCCGCTCATCGGCGCGCTGATGTTTGGAAACCTGGTAAAAGAGTGTGGAGTTGCTGAACGGCTCTCAAAAGCGGCACAGAATGAACTGATGAATATAGTTACGATAATGCTCGGACTTGCCGTGGGCTCCAAACTTTCGGCCGACAAGTTTTTGACACTTGAAACTCTGGGCATTCTTATTCTCGGTTTGATTGCATTTGCAATAGGTACCGCCTCGGGAGTTCTACTGGCAAAACTCATGAACTTCTTCTCAAAGAAAAAGATCAATCCGCTTATCGGAGCGGCCGGGGTGTCCGCGGTACCTATGGCAGCCCGGGTGGCCAACAAAGTGGGCCAAAGGGCCAATCCAAACAACTACTTGCTTATGCACGCTATGGGACCGAATGTGGCCGGTGTCATCGGTTCCGCGGTTGCCGCGGGCGTTTTGCTTGCCATCGTGCCGTTATTTGGTGGATAGAGACCACTACGGAACCAAAACTGATCGACAAGACAGAATTTTACGCCCGGTTTACCGTCTCCACTTTGTCGCTCTTGGGATATGAGCCTGTATCCGACGCCGCACTAAAAAAAATCGCGGAAACGGGTGTCTGCGGAATCGAGCTGCTTCAAAGCCCGGATCAGTTCGACCTCGAAAATAAAAAGTCCGCGGCAAATATATCTCGTATGTGCCGGGATCGAGGCATGACTATCAAGGCGTTTCATTCCCACAGCGTCACTTTTGATGAAGTTGATACGATGCGCGCGTTTCTCAGTCGGCTAGACACTTGCTACCGCCAAATTGATAATCTCGTTGAAGTTGGTGGTATTATCTGGGCGAGCCACGCGCATCAGATCCGTACAGTAGAAAAACGAGCATTTGAGGCTTTAGCGCTATACATAGAGAACCTTCCACTACGCATCGGTATAGAAAACTTTACCGGTCCCGGAATGTGGGTTGATGACCGTTTGACTTTCATCGGAGAGCTCAACCATCCGAAAATTGGCTTGCTCCTGGACATCGGGCACGTGAGAGACGTGCGCGGTAACAACCCTATGACCATCCCGGGGGAGGCGTCTTTACTGATACACAAGGTCGCCGGACGTTTATACCATATTCACCTGCATGGTTTCCGCAACGGCGTGGATCACTACCCTCCCATGTGCAACAATGACGAGATTCAATGGCGGGAGATTTTCTCCAGTCTCATTGATATCGAGTATGACGGTCTTTATAACTTTGAGCCAAAGGGAATGCCTACTCATGACAACACTTTTGAAAAAGTGCGAAATGTCTACGACAATATGAGGCGGCTATTCCTTGATGGCGATCATCCTTCTGTGGCCCTAAGGCACGATTCCCACGTACTATAGTGACTTTGTTGACTCCATTAGAGAACGAATGTAACCAAAAATATATGCTTCGCCGATCTTTGCCTCGCTGGCCTCTTCACCGATTCTCGGCACATGGTCCGGAACAACTATACCTTCAAACTCGACGTCTCTGAGGGCCTGCATTATGGCCAGCATGTCGAGATATCCGTTATCCGGGTAAGTCTCTATAAAATCCGGGAGGTGACCACTTGTGTTACGGAAGTGGACCTGTTTGATATGGCCCTGTCCGCCAAACTCGCGTATTGCGGCGACGACGTCCTCACCCGTTCCGTTGGGGCCAGGCATTTCCCCCCATGTTCCGACGCAGAAGAGAATTCCCGAATATTCACTGTGGTTCGCCATCTCCATCCCTCGCCGAAATGCTTCAGTGCTGCGGAATATACTGGCAACCCCGGCGTGGGTGACGGGTGGGTCACTGGGGTGCAACTGAAGGCTCACGCCGGCATCTTCAGCCACTGGGAGAACCTCTTCGATAAATCGGGTGTAGCTTTTCCACATGCTCTCGTCATCATATGTCCGATCGTATGTGTCCGGGACCGCCAAAGCCTCCTCCAGTTTGAAAAGCCTCGTTGTCGATTCCCTTGTGGTTGATCTTCCCGTCTGGTACGTTCCGCCCATGGACCACGCATAGGTAGTGCGGGTAATCCCTGCGTCCGACAGATCTCGGAGAAAGGTCTTGAACCGGGCAAGGGCTTCAGCACTCCCGGGGAGGTCCAATGCAACGGCCTCCATGCTGTATGAATCCATAAGCATAACCTCAAACACCTCCAGGCCTTCGGCCTCTACGGTCTTCTTGATCCGTGAGAGATTTTGAGGGGTTGCATCGGCAGTAGGGATGCGGATCTCCATGGCTTCTACTCCCATCTGCCGTAGATACTTGAAGTGTTCAGGCTTTAGTTGTTCCTGACGTTGATGACTAACTCCTAGTTTCATGTTCGCTCCATATAAACATCACCTTTCCGGTCTCATCAGTTTCAAATAGGTCGAACGCCTGTTGCGCCTGATCCAATGAAAATCGGTGGGTAACGAGATCTGCAAATCGGACGTCGGCTTTTAGCATAAAATTTATCAGTCTGTAATAATCGGGGCCGGTGAACATATTGGATCCGGTTATGCGTCGTTCCCCGAGTGACGGTCCAAGGGAAAAGTTGGCGGCTTTTCCTCCCCACCCCACATAAACAAGGCGGGCATGGTATGGCGTCGCGGCGACAATGTCAATGCGCGCCTGATCGTTTCCTGAAGTCTCAACCGCGATTTCGGCACCATCACGGGTAACGCTTTTCACATATTCTGAAGCCTTGATCTGGCTGGGATCATACACAACTCTCGCGCCCAAGGACTTTGCGATGTCGCGCCGGTAGGCAACTGGATCAGCGCCGATAACGTCGGACCCCATAGCAATAGCCAGTCGTACCACGCATAGGCCGACAGGTCCCAAACCGGAAACCAGCACTGTCTCAGGCCCTGTAACATCGGCCAATGTCAAGGCATGAAAGGCCGTTCCACCGGCGCAGGCAACAATCGCCGCGTCCTCAAAGCTCAGTTCATCGGGCACAGGGAAACAGACATTTTGATCTACAAGAACATAATCCGCGTCGCAACCGTGCACCTTGAGTGATGCAAGCCGATACCCGTCACCAATGGTCGTGCAGCGGAAGTACTCTCCATTTGCACACGGCTCGCAGTGACCGCACGTGGGTGCGTGATATACGGACACGCGATCCCCCGTTTTCACCATAGAAACCGCTTCTCCCACCTGGCGCACAATCCCGCCGGGCTCATGGCCCCGGATGATCGGGTATTGGCGCCAATATTCCGGCGGATTACGGTAGGGGTGCATGTCACTGCCACACAACCCGGCAGCCCGTAGCTCCACGAGCACCTGCGTGCCTACCGGCTCTCCGACACTAAATTCCCGGACTTCAACGTTGCCGCCGCCGGTAAATATAACTCCTTGCATTTTCCGACTCATGTTGTTCCTCCCATGATAAGCACAAAAAACATCCCAGATCCAGAGGGTTCCAAACTGCATCCATACTGTTCATCATATGGGAGCGGGTAGCGCTGTCAATATGCACGCTTAGAAATCAATTCTTCGACTTTCCTCTTGAGTTTTCGAGTCTCCGCAAGCCTCCTTTTATGCTCTTCTACCACCGCATCCGTCGCCTTTTCCAAAAAACGAGAATTGGCCAAACGCAAATGCAGCCGCTTTTCAAACGATGTGAGTTTATCAAGACGTTTGCGCTGCCTCTGAAGCCACTCTCCGGAATCAATAATATTATCAAGACGCAGGGAGATCTCAGCTCCCGCAACGGCACCCGAAAGAGAAAATCCGTCTGTGGCGTTTCTAAGCGTGCATTTTCCAAGGTGCTCAAACAGGCGAACATGCTTCCTTGCGGTCCCCGAATCGGCTCCGGTTATCGAAACATCTGCTATGGAGCTGAAAGCTACATCGGCCTCAGCCTTCAGATTCCGCACCAAACTCACCACCGATTGAATGAAGCCAAACTCGGCCTCCGCAATGGGATCAACGGCGTCGCGCCGCAATGCCGGCCAATCGGACAAAGCAATTTGCTGATGATCGCCCAAAGCCTCATGCAGCTCGGAGGTAATAAACGGCATAATGGGGTGAAGCAGCCCAAGCATACTCATAAACACCTGCCGGCACACTCGATCGGTGACGGGGTTTTTCACGTAAAGCTTTGCCGACTCCAGATACCAGTCGCAATATTCTGACCAGGCAAAACCATAGAGATCCCTTACGACCACGCCAAGCTCATAACCGTTATATGCGTCATTCGCTTTCTCAATAACGCTCTGAAGCCTGCTCGCAATCCATCTATCCGGAAGTGCTCTGCTCTCGTCCGATTTTGCTCCGCCGGCGGTCCCGGTTCGAGAAAGTATATATCTGGCGGCGTTCCATAGCTTATTATTAAAATTTCGGCCCATTTCCACTCGTCTGCCATCCCATCGAATGTCCTGTCCGCCTGTGCTCGAGTATGCCATTGCAAATCTCAGGGCGTCGGCGCCGGATTCATTAATTATTGAAACCGGATCGATCCCGTTGCCCCTTGATTTCGACATCTTTTGTCCGTCTTTATCCAGAACCAGCCCATGAAGCACCACGTCCTGAAATGGAGCCCGGCCGGTAAGGTGATATCCTGCCATCGCCATCCTGGCCACCCAAAGGTAGAGAATATCATACCCGGTTATTAGAACGTTCGTTGGATAAAATGCCTGGTAGTACGGATCTTCTCTGTCCGGCCATCCCAATGTGCTGAAGGGCCAAAGGTTCGAGCTAAACCAGGTGTCAAAAACGTCGGGGTCCTTCGTGAGATTGGCGTCGAAGACGGCTGGATTATCGGTTGGATCCAGCTGCGGATCTGAAGCCGGCGGCACGATAACGGCTCCGTTTTCATCATACCAAGCTGGGATTTCATGTCCCCACCAGAGTTGACGGGAGATGCACCATGGTTTGAGATTCTCAAGCCAATCTCGATAGGTCTTTGCATAGCGACCCGGATAAAAAGTGAGCTCGTTTTTCTCCATACCCGCAATTACCCCGTCGGCAAGCTTTCTGGCATCGACAAACCACTGTTCCGAGAGAACGGGTTCTATGACGGCACCGGTTCTATGTGAAATCCCAAGACTCAGCACATGCGGTACTTCGCGGACCAACGCTCCATTATGCGCCAAATCTGACGCTACGGCATCACGCGCGCAAAATCGGTCCATTCCGCGATATTTTACCGGCACGAGATGAGAAACGAGTTTTGAGTCGTTATCAAGAATAACCGGCATGTCGAGACCATGCCTTTGTCCAATCTCAAAATCCAACTCATCACTCGCCGGAGTTACCTTTAGTGCGCCGGTGCCGAAGGCTGGATCCACCTCACTATCGGCGATGACGGGGATCCAACGATCCGTAAGCGGTATGCGCACAAAGGATCCCTGCAGGTGTTGATGCCGTTTGTCATCAGGGTGGACCGCTACCGCTACGTCGGCAAAAATGGTCTCCGGCCGAACAGTGGCAATTTCTATGCCGTCCCCACACTGCCCTTGATACACCAGATAGTACAGTTTGAGTTCCTTGGTAACACGGTTCACTTCCAGATTTGATAGCACCGTTTGACTTACCGGATCCCAATTCACAATACGACTTCCCCGAAAGATCAGACTGTCATGAAAAAGCTGCACAAATTGGCGACGAACCGCTTTTGAAAGATGCTCATCCATGGTGAATTTCGTTCTCGACCAATCGGCGCTAACACCCAGTCGAGTCAGTTGCTTGAGGATTGTCCCACCGTGTTTTTCCCGCCATTGCCACACTCTTTCGAGAAAGCCGGATCTGCCAAGATCAAGCTTTGTAAGCCCTTCTTCTGCGAGGGCTTTCTCAACTTGCACCTGAGTGATTATTCCCGCATGATCCGTGCCGGGTTGGAGCAACGTCTCATAGCCGGTCATTCGTTTATAGCGGGCAATAGCATCAATTATGGTGGCGTTTAGCGTGTGACCCAGATGCAGACTACCCGTAACGTTTGGCGGAGGGAGAACAATACAAAACTTTGGCTTGTGGGAGAGGGGATCGGGTGCAAATGGTTGATGTGACCAAAAACCGGTCCACTTTTTTTCGATTGCAGAAGGAACGTATTTCTTTGGTAAATTTTCCACGGCGCACTCCACGGGAGAAATTTGCTGTGCGGACGGATTGCCTGCCTGGTGACGGCAAACCCGCGGTACCACCGCACTTCCCCCAGCAAGGAGCGCTTAATTTAAAAGGTGGAGTTCTAGTCAGTGATTAAAGACCGCTGCGGACAGCGCCCTGCGGATCATCAGCCTCAATCAACCTTTCTTCTCCCGCTCCCGGGCGACGTTCACCTGCGCAAAACCTACCCGGACTTTCAGCGGGTCATCCAGGCTCTCTTTTGGCCGCGTTCAGGCTACTCCTCCCGATCAGCGCACTTTTACTATAGGAAATGAAGAGGATATGGTAAAGGCAGTAGGAAGAGGTCACGCAAAGAACGCAAAGTTTTGAAGAAAGGCTTCTGCGATCTCAGCGTGAGCTCCGCCTTCTTAAATTAGGGCCATTTGCCCACCGGCTGCGTCTTTGCCATAAAGCAGGTACAATGAGCCATATGTATAGGAGATTTACTGAATGAGAAAAAAGATTGGTACATACGATGCAATGAGGGAAACCCTGGATCGTTTAGGCAAAGAGGGTTTACTTTTAGCGACGGGCAAGCAGGCTAATCCGATGACTATCGGGTGGGGAACCATCGGACGAATTTGGGGCAGACGGGTGTTTATCGTGCTGGTGCGCCCCACACGGTATTCTTTTAGCCTCCTGGAGGCGCTCCCTGAGTTTTCCGTAAACGTACCTACAGACGATTTGAGAAAAACTGTGGCCTTCTGCGGCAGCAAGTCAGGCAGGGACGTGGATAAGATAAGCGAATATAATCTAGGACTTATCCCCGGCGAGTCAATTTCCGTACCTACTATTCAAGAGTGCTCGATTCAATATGAATGCAAGGTAATCCATAAGAGTAACGTCATAAACGGTGATTTAGATCCTGCCATAGTTGCCGGCTCATATGCCGGCGGCGATTTTCACCGTGTCTATTATGGAGAAATCTTAAACGTTTACCAGGCTGAGTAGACTCAGAACCAAGTTTTTAAGCGGCGCGGAGCCCTTTTGGGCGACAGCGCCACTTGAGACCGGACGATAAGATGACATCCGTAAACGGAGGTAAAGATGCCTAACGATCTCGAAATAAAACGAATCACGGATCTAAGCGGTAGGAACGCCACGCTTCTATCAAACGGTATTATCAGGGTGGTAGTTGCCGATAAGGGCGGCATGGTGCCGGAGCTGAGTACTCCAAGGGGAAACGGTTGGCTCAATGCCCATTGGCTGCCACATTTCAGAGCCAATTCAGGCATTCCATATAATGAGTCAAAACACGGATCAATTTGGCCGGTAGAGCTGCTCTACGAGCTGGCTGGAAATTTTCCGTGCTTTCCCAATTTTGGACCACCGGGTGAAGCATACGGGGTGAGTCACCAAGCCCATGGACTCACTGCAAACGGCCTTTGGAATGTTGTGTCGTCCGGAGTCGTTGAAGGGGAGGGCGTATATGTGAAATCGGCCATAGCGGCTTCCCCGGAATATCCGTCGCTGCCGGTTTCGTACACCAAGGTTGATGTGTTGCTCCCGAGGCATCCGGTTCACTACACGTTACTCACCGCAAAGAATGCGGCCACAGAATCAAGAATGCTCAACGCCGCCTGGCACAATACAGTTGCCCCGCCGTTTCTCTGTGCCGGATGCCTCATCGATGCGTGCGCCGACCGATTTGCCACGGCGCCCGGCGACGGTGAGTTTGACACAACCGGAAGGCTTGTCCTTGGTGCCGACTTTGCCGATCTGCAGTCAGCTCCCCTTAAATCGGGCGGCACAACCGATTTGCGGACTGTGCCGGGGATGATCGGGTATTCGGATTTTGTCTGTGGCGCCGTACCTGAGAACGCCGCCATCGGATGGAGCTCGGTCACTAACCCGATCTTAAATACTGTATATCTGACGTTTTTCAAAGGTCCAACAACTGCGGGACGTAATGACATGATCCTGAATTTCAACGACTATTGGATGCAATACGGTGGTCGAAGTTTCCCGCCATGGGCATTTTACGACGGAGGAACTGATCTTACTTTCTGCCTTGGGACGGAAAATGCGACTGGGGCGTACGCCAACGGCCTGCAGTATGCCCTCGATAACCCGGAGATCTTGGGCAAGCCGACGCTTTTCGAGCTTGCGCCGGGAGAGGAAAAAACGCTCTCCTACGGAACAGCGTTATTCGCCTATCAAAACATGACCCTGAGCAGAGGAGTAAACAGTGTGGAGCTCGGTGCTGAAGAGTTGATAATTGAGGGCTACGGCGGTGAGTCCCACCAGATGCCGGCGAACGGCGATTTTAAAGCCCTGGGGCGATTTGCGGAAGCACTTTAAAACCACTAAAGTGGTGGATCAATCGACATACCCACTTTCTTCATCCCACTGCCGGGAAAAATAACCTTTGAGTTGATTGAGAACATCACGTTTATCGGCACGTTTAAAACAATTCTCCATTTCCCCCGGGTCAGAAACCAGATCCATCAGCTGCTCATTTTGGGAGCCCTCGTCATACCTAATGTATTTATATCTATCGGAGACTACCATACGTCCGTATTCGCTCTCCACGGGTATGAATTCTCGGGTGTTTTGCTCGCCGCCTTTTACGGCGGATCTTAGGCTCACGCCTTGGATGTCGGAGGGCGCGGCTATATCGGCAAAATCACACAGAGTTGGTAAGAGATCAAGCCCAACTGACACCGGATAATCTCCCACCGTGACCTCAGTCAATCCACCGGCAGGGTCGCTAATGATAAACGGAACCCGGCATGATTCATCGTATAACGCGGCTTTATGCTCCATCCTGTGAGACGCGTCCATATCACCATGATCTGACGAGAACACTATGATAGTATCGTCCCTGCGATTGCTCCGTCTGACTGCCGCGAGAACTCTCGCAACTTGGGCATCCACCATCTCTGTTAGACGTGCGTACGCCCAACGGTGTTTTCTCCACTGCTCGGGCGAATAGAGCGCACGGGCTTTCTGCTTAAAAGGTCTACGGGCTTGAAGGATCGATATAGCCTCAGGCTCATCCGCCTGTGGCTCAAAATTGGCCGGTAGCGGCGGCAGCTCGGCGCCTGCGGGAAACAGTAAAGCGCGATCAAGATGTTGAAAGGGAACCCCACCTCGTTCCACAAGCCGGATTTCTTCCTCGGTGGAGGCAAAGTCACGGATAGCCATGTAGCAAATATCGTGTGGGTTGATAAACGATGCTACCAGAAGGTAGGGATCGTCACCGGCAGCGTCTATGTAGCCAATGCAGGCGTCGGCAAGCTGATTTCTGTCGTCATCAATAAGGCTTGTAAAGCCGATGTCCTCAACCGTCATTCTTGGCAGATGGACGTGACCTCCGTAGGCTGTCCGGTAGCCCGCATCCCGAAAGACAGATCCCAAGGCGTTTTTTTTGATTGCATGCGGCACCTCGTTGACGGCGCTACTATTGGACCGAATGCCGATCTCGCTCGGGAGACGGCCCGTCATCAGGCTGAAACGAGCAGGGAGACATGCAGGATTTGCACAATATGCCCGTGAAAACAGTACGCCATTCTTAGCAATGCTGTCCATCGCCGGGGTGTTAATATAATGAGTGCCCGCGCAACTCATCATCGATGCATTCTGCTGATCCGAAAAGATAAAAACTATGTTGGGCTTTTTTGCCACTTGAGGTGCTACTCCGGGTATTTGGTAGGGCCCGCTACACACGCAGTTCGATGAGCTCTCGCAGTTGTACCCAATCACCATCGGGATCATTATCCTGACTGGCTCCAGGGGTGCTCCTCCCCTCACGAATGCTTTTGAGGCACAGCGCTTTTAGCTCCTTTACTACATCAGCATGGCTACCATAAACGTTTGTAGTTTCATATGGATCGGTCTCCATGTCATACAACTGGACTGGATCATTATTCTCGGGACAATCATAGGCATTGCCGCCGGAGCCCGAATGAAGCAGCAGCTTCCACTTTGCGCGGCGGATTGCCCATTTTCCCGAAACCGAGTGGTGTACAGAGAACTCCCGGTAGCCGGTGGCGTTTTTACCCCGCAGTAGGGGAAGCATGCTATAGCTGTCCTCTGCTGCATCATCCGGAAGCTCGGTTGACGTAATTTCCGCAACTGTTGCGGTAAAGTCGGCCAGCTCCACAAACTGCTGATTCTGCACACCTGCCTCTACGACACCGGGCCAACTCACAATGAAGGGAATCCGATGCCCGCCCTCCCAATTGTCTCGTTTCATGCCCCGAAACTTCCAGGAGCTGAAATGATTAAACTGCTCTCTATATGCGGCGGTGAGGGTTTCAGGCCCGTTATCACTCGAAAAAAAGATCATAGTCTCATCGTACACGCCGGCATCTTTAACCGCCTGTACGATATTGCCGACGGTTTGATCGATCTCCATGACAAAATCGCCATAGGTCCCGCAGTCGCTCTTGCCGATAAAAGGTTCGTTCGGCACAACCGGCGTGTGCGGGCCGTTTACCGGTACATAGAGAAAAAAGGGATTCCCGCGGCCGGTCTGCTCCCTGACAAAATCGACAGATTTGTGCTCCAAGGCGGGTAGTACATCTTCATGCCGCCACCCGGCTGCTCCGATCCCGGCCCGAGCCCGGCTTTCAGGCGTCTCACCTTTAGGAATGTGCTCCGTAGGAACAGTAGTCGCCCTATCATTTTCGATAAAAACGTAGGGCGACATGTCGAGAGACGCCGATATGCCAAAATAATAATTAAATCCCACGTCCACAGGTCCATTCTTTATCGGTTTAGAAAAATCGACCAGCTCATCAAACTTGAGCTCTTCTCTAGATAGTTCTTGAGGAAACTCACCGGCGGTATTTTTTTTGAGAGTCCAGTCCATACCTATATGCCATTTCCCGATGCACGCGCTCGTATATCCAATCTCTGCGAGCATCGACGCCACCGTCATGCGATCAGGATGGAGCAACGCCGGACTGTATCCACCGTTTACGCCGCGCTTCAACCTGGTACGCCAGCAATACCGGCCAGTCAGCAACGTATAGCGCGATGGCGTGCATACCGACGAACCGGCGTGCGCGTCGGTAAACGACATGCCGGATTGGGCAAGGGCGTCAATATGAGGTGTTTGAATTCTCGAGTCGGGACTAAGGCAACTCACGTCCCCCCACCCCAAATCGTCGCAGAAAATAAAGATGATATTTGGCGTTTTGTTCATCGATGCCCCACGAGAAAGTCGACTGGAAATTGACTACAGCCATCATGCTTGAATGACGGCGGTTATTCAACGGTACTAGTCCAGGCTAAAAAAGCCTGGCTGATTAAAGCCGCGCCCAGTATTTGCTGACAACCGGTGGTATATTTTTTTTTAAGCAGCTTTCCGGAGAATCGCATGAAACGATTTGAGAACAAGACAATTATCGTCACCGGCGGCGCCATGGGGATTGGGCGGGCAACGGCTGAACGACTCGCCTCAGAAAATGCGACGGTCATTATTGCCGATGTAAATGAGGACGCCGGCGCCGAAACAGTGCGCTTTATTAAAGCCAGAGATTTGCTGGCCGGCTTTGAATATGTTGATCTATCCAAGGAATCTTCGATTATCAATCTTGCCGGCAGGATCAGCAAACAAACACCGGCCATCCATGGACTGGTGAATTGTGCCGGTATCTATCGGAATGGTTCGATTGAGGGCGCATGCAGCAGCGATTGGCAGCAGCAGATAGATATCAACCTTAAGGCGCCGGCTCTCTGCATACGAGAGTTATTGCCGTTACTAAAAAACGGACCCGGCAATATCGTCAACCTTTCTTCTGAAGGAGCGTTCAGAGCTCACGCAAATCGGTGGGTGTACGACGCGACCAAAGCCGGCCTTATCGCGCTGACGCGCAACTGTGCATCGGAGCTCATAGAATACGGCATACGGGTAAATGCCGTCGCGCCGGGATGGATTGTAACGGAGATGCATTTTATCAATGCGCCGGATCCCGCTACGCGGAAGCGTGAGCTCGAGCAGATGGACATGCACGGCGCCGTCATGCGACGGCTTGGCAGACCCAACGAGATTGCAGCCGGAATCGCCTATCTTCTGAGCGAAGATGCCTCATATGTAACAGCAACTACCCTGCACATAGACGGTGGAATGGTTGCGCGCTAGCCCAATCGGGCACGGAAAGAAACTCACCGTTTGCAGGCGTCGGTCGGTTGGAGCGCATCGTCGATTTAGGTTTGAAATCTTCCCACTTCAGACCGGATATCCGCAATATTCTCAACAATCCCTCTCACGCGGTCATTAAGGGCATTCATTGCCATGTTAATCTGATCCGTACCGGTGTTGATCTCCGTTATGGCGTTTCCTACATCTTGGGAAATATTTAACACATTTTCGATGGATTCCGTAACCACAGTGTTCCCGCGATTCATCTCGACGGAGCCGGCCTGAACCTCGGCGCTGATGTTCCTCATATTTTCTACGGCACTCAAAACTTCATGGGTACCCTCTGCAAGTTCGGTCATAGCGTGTGAAATCTCTGTAAGCGCATTTGCCAGCTCGGTAACCTCACCCTCAATGCGGTCAAACGCCTCACCGGTCTGCATACTCACGTTCATCAGGTTCCCGATCTCCTGAATGTTCGCGTTTAGTGTTGACTCGATGCTTTTTGCATTCTCGCTGGCCGAAGATGCCAACAGACGCATTTCATCGGCGACAACGGAGAAGCCCTTCCCTGACTCCCCGGCGTGGGCGGCCTCAATGGCGGCGTTCATCGACAGCATCTTTGACTGGGAAGTGATGACGTTTATCAAAGATATTACGTCCATCATTTCATCTATAGACTTTCCGAGGTTCGTTACAGTTTGGTTCATGGAAGTAAGCTTTCCCCTGCCGTCTGCTAAAATGTTGATGAGTCCTTCCGCGGCTTTGCCTTTCTCTTCGCTAGTCCGAGCTACATTGTTGATCGATGCCATAATTTGTTCCATGGCTGTTGATGACTGGGTTACAGAAGAAATCTGCCTTGATATTTGTCCCTCCAAGGACGAAATATTCGATGTAATTTGATTCACCGCCGTGGAGGAATCCCCAATTGTTTGATTGAGCTGCTCAAACTGCTTTGCCACCGACTCGAGATTTGCGCTGATCTCCGAAAACGACGCGGACGTCTCCTCGGAAGAAGTTGCTAATTCACTTTGCATACCGTCGGCCCTTTCGGCAGTGCCTTTAAGCGTTTCAACGAGACTCTGGATCGAATCGGCCGCCTCATTCAAGTTCTTGCTTTGAACTCCGATCTCGCTTTCATTCACAAACCCAAGGCGTTGCGTTAGATTTCCTTTCGCAAGCTCCCGCGACCAGTCCACTACATCGGTTATAGGTTTAGTAATTGCCCTGAGAAGGAAGGTAAAAAGCAGCAGGCCAACCACAGCCAAGACCGCTGAAATAACGGCAAAGATGACGACAGAACGCGTCACGTCTTTCTGCATCACGGCCTCTTTTAGAGCAGCTTCTGCGTTAATGTCATCGACATATATCCCCGTTCCGACAATCCACTGCCACGGCTCAAATAGGCGCACAAAAGACTCTTTTGGTTGATCCTCGGTCAAACCGTCTTCGGTTGGCTTTGGCCACATATATCGCACAAATCCTTCACCGTTCTCACTCGTTACCTCGTTAAACGCCACAAAAAGATTTTTCTTTTCAATGCCTACCGTATCGTAATTTGGCGAGTCGAGCACTTGACCGTCCAAATCGGGTACGGTTGGATGCATAACCATGATTGGCACCGGCGTTGTAGTATCGTTTATCCAAAAATAGCCCACACCGTCGTCGTATCGCATCTCTTTGATTGTTGTCATTGAGGCAAGCTGGGCATCGCGGACGGCATCATCGATGTAGATGCCTGTTCCTATTATCCAATTCCACTCGGGAATAAGCTTAACATACGACAGTTTTGGCTGATATTCGGTGAGACCGTCCCCAGTCGGTTTTGGCCACATGTATTGCACAAACCCTTCACCGTATTCAGCGCATACCTCATTAAACGCAACAAAAAGGTTCCTTTTCTCTTCTCCAACTGAGTTGAACTACTCCTCATCAAGTACCTCGCCGTCGAGTCTGGGCAGTGTTGGATGCATGACCATGATCGGCACGGGCGTGGTGGTATCATTAATCCACAAATAGCCGGTTCCGGAATCATAGCGCATATTTTTGATATCTATCATCGCACTGTTTTGAGCTGCTGATATTTCATCTTCAGCCCCATGTACCATCGACATATGGTGCCGGATTATGGATTCCCCAACGTCGACTATACTTCTTAGGCGAGTACCGTAGCGATCTTCAAGATATTCTGTATCGTTGGTTTTTTCGTAGTTGGAAAGAATGGTTTCATAGGCAATATCAACATAGCTTTTCAGATTCTGCTTCTTTTTAGCTAGCTCTTCATTGCGGAAAGCCTCTATGTCCCGCCGGGTGTCCTGCATGCCAGATACAATGCTGTAGGTTGTCAGCGTACCGGCGAGGAGCAGGATCACGATGATTGCAATGATAAAAATCTTACTCCGCAGTTTTAAGTTTACGAATATAGTCATTAGGAACTCCTCCCAAAAGCGCTTATTTACGTTCTATCTGCGAGCACATTTGCGCTATGGAAACAACAGGCGGTTGGATTTAAGCTAACTTTCTGCTAGCAAAGCAAATAACTCATCTGCACTTCTGATACTCGCTC
>NZCE01000013.1 GCA_002688185.1 Spirochaetales bacterium | reverse complement strand
TGGTGAATTCTCCAATTTCTGCTTGTAAAATATCCGCTCATTTCTGTGAAGAATTTCTATACACACATCCGTATCGAGCAAAATCATAGTTCAACATGCCTGCCGGCTGTTCGATGCGAATATATATCTTTAATTATTTCCTCAGCGGATCGATTATCTTCCCACATGCCAATTAACTCTTCCCACATTTTGGCTTGAGTTTCACTTGATAGCAAGTTCGCTCCGCTGCTCTTATTCTCGGTTTCTTCCTTTAGTCCTTTTTCGATAAGGCGAAGCAGCTCACTGTTCATACTCCGCCTCTCTATTCGCGAAAGCGTTTTTATCCTTTTAAGGACCGAATCGGGAATATTCCGTATTGTGATATTGGCCATAGATTACCTCCGATAAACAGTTGCATTATACAACCATAACGCAACCGCTTCAACACCAAACGCAGAATGAAGAGTCTAGAGAGCCAGTCCTTGTGGTATCTTTATGCGTAAAAGTAATATCTCAATACCAGCAATACAGCCTCGAAAGCATAACCCTTTCTTCTATGTTCTTTTTTAATTTCTAGTCCAAATAAGAAGGATACTGCCTTTGGGTTGCACTCGCCAGTTCCGATGTCCCCCACGACGTCGCCTTTTATATTTTCAATGATAAGATGGGTGTCCGCTGCAATTGGGCCGTTCTCAGAGTCTTTGGGAGCGAAAAAAGATGCCCTGCAATATTCGCCATAGAAAGGCACAGATCCTGGCGTTTTTGGAGATGAATTATTTGTGTTGAATTAACTTAACTTTTTTAGTAATATTTATTTCATGACGAGTGCCACAGCTATTGAATTATTGAAAAGTAGAAGAAGCATAAGGGATTTCACTAACGAGCCCGTGTCCGAGGAACAGATTTCCACCATTTTGGAGGCAGGCCGCTGGGCACCATCCTGGCTTAACATTCAACCCTGGAAATTTATAGTGATTGATGATCCGGGAATTAGGGCTGAGATCTGTACCGCTGTCCCAACGACAGAAAAGGCTGGAGTTAATGACGCTCCGGTTTGCATTGCAGTGTGTGTAGAGGACTATAGCAGATCTGCACACCTTGCTGAGGATGGTGCTGCCGCTACACTTAACATGTCTTTAGCCGCCCACAGTTTGGGTTTGGGCACGTTTTGGATAGGAATGTTTGACCGCGGAAACCGGCGGAAGTCACCCGAAGCAAAGATCCGAAAACTCCTGCGCATACCTGATGATTTCAGACTCATTTCCCTTCTGCCAATTGGCGTGCCGGCCAAATCTCCTAAGTCGGCGAGGAAGAAACCGGAAGAAATAGTATGTAAGAACTATTTCTCGACAGAAATCGGCCGAGGCACAAGCGCCGAGCAAACGCTTCGGCAAAAGATTGAAAACAAGGGTGCAGCCAGTTTTGCGCCTGTTCCCTCGCGCGCGCCATGGATTGAGGCGATAATCACAAAAATAGGGACTGGAAACTAAACGCTGGAGCGATAAAAGGCCACACCGCCCGCGAACGCGGGAGTGGAGATTTGCGGNGCCTGGGCATCTTTGGGTTGAAGTGGAGCGACGTTCTGCTCATCGTTGCGCCCGAGACAGCTGTCAGTTGGCATCGCAGAGGGTTTCGGCCTACTGGGACGCTCTATTACGGAAGGACCGCAAGCCGGGGCGCCCCGAATGGAAGTATACGTAGATTTATAGACCGTGCAAACACGACAAAATCGGCGCGAATATTGTGTGCACTCCGGGAGCTCCCGTCATACGCCTGGCCGTTGTCCCAAAAACCTATTTCGTGGACGTAGCGTCCCATGGCAAGTGATGCCCTGGCAGGGATACAGGTTGAGCAGTTTGCATAGGCGTTTGTGAATCGTGTTCCGCGCCTTGATATTCTATTGATGTAGTCGAAGTATCCAATTAAGCTTGAGAGCAACACGTTCATCTTTTTAGGAAATACACTATGACAAATATTGCTCTCATCGGTCTGGGATTTATGGGTCGTGCGCACCTGGCGACGTATAAGTCGGTGCCCGGCGCAAATATCGTCGCGGTCTGCGACAGATATGTCGATTTTGGCAAATCCAATGTAGCTAAGGGTAACCTTAGCGTTGGCGACGCGCTGCCCGATCTCACGGGAATCAACACCTATGCAGACGTCGACAAAATGCTCGGTACCGGCGGATTTGATGCGGTGGATATTTGCCTTCCCACCTACCTTCATGCGGAAGTAGCAATAAAGTCACTTCGTGCCGGCTATCACGTAATGTGTGAGAAGCCCATGGCCCTTTCGAAAGCCGACGGTCTCCGGATGACCGAAGTCGCACGAGAGCGGAGCAAGGTGCTCTCGGTGGGACAATGCTTAAGATTTTGGCCGGCGTATGCGGAAGTCAAGAAATTCGTGGCAGAGAACACATTTGGCCGTCTCCGTCATGCCTGCCTCGAGCGATATTCCACTATGCCGACCTGGTCTCAAGACAACTGGATGGCTGATCCCGAAAAATCAGGGCTGGCGTTGATTGATTTGCATATCCACGACTTAGATTTTATCCTCTATCTACTTGGCAGGCCTGAAAGCGTTCAGGCCCATGGAGTTGCCGGCGATCAAGGTGGCATACGGCAGGTTAACGCTTTATTCAAGTATCCCGATGCTATCGTGATGGCCTCCGGAGGATGGTTGGCCACCGAATCATTTGGATTTAGAATGCGGGCGTTCTTCACCTTTGAGCAGGCGACGGTGGATCTCGATTTTAGTAGAGAACCAAATCTCACCGTTTACCCGGCCGGCGCGGAGCCGTATACCCCTGATCTTGCCGAAGGCGATGGATATCAATATGAATTGATGGATTTTCTGGAGTGTATAAAAAAAGGCACATTTTCAGATATCGTGCCGCCAGAATCCGCGGCCGAATCCGTGGGGCTTTGCAGAATAGTCGAAAAAATCATACGGGAGAACACATGAGCTCAGTGGAAAAGTGGGACATGTTTGAGCTGGATCTGAAAGGTCCGTCCGACGGAAATCCATTTTTGGACGTGGAGATTGGTGCCACATTTGCCCTCGGTGACCGTCGAACTGAAGTGACGGGGTTTTACGATGGCAAAGGAATGTATCGGGTGAGATTTATGCCGGATACCGTGGGCACATGGACATATAAGACACTGTCAAACCAAAACGTCCTTTCAGGCTTGGAAGGCAAGTTTGAGTGTACGGAGGCAGCCGGCGACAATCACGGACCGGTACGAGTATTCGACGCAATACACTTTGCCTATGAAGATGGGAGGCCGTACAGGCCCGTGGGCACCACTTGCTACGTATGGAACCATCAGGGAGACGCCCTCGAAGGAGAAACGCTGAAAACTTTGAAAGCGGCGCCATTCAACAAAATACGGATGTGTGTTTTTCCCAAGCACTATGATTTTAATAAGAATGAGCCGCAATACTATCCGTTTGCGGGAGCTGCGCTTACTGATTGGGACTACGCTCGATTTAACCCTGAGTTTTTTGCACATCTGGAATCGAGAATACGAGGGTTGATGAATCTGGGAATTGAGGCCGATCTCATTCTCTTCCATCCGTACGACAGGTGGGGATATTCCACTATGTCACAGGAAACCGATGATCTATACCTTCACTATATCGTCGCCAGATTGGCCGCCTTTAGGAATGTATGGTGGTCATTCGCAAACGAATACGACTTGATGAAAGAAAAAACCTCATTGGACTGGGACCGGTTTTTTAAAATAGTGTGGCGGAACGATCATGTTCAGCATCTCAGATCGATCCATAATTGCCGGGGCTTTTACGATCACGGCAAGCCGTGGGTGACTCATTGCAGCGTTCAACATCATAACCTGGATCTGGTCGGCACGTGGATCAACCAATACGCAAAGCCCGTGGTGGTCGATGAGTGTGGTTATGAGGGGAACATCCGGCATAATTGGGGAAATCTCACTCCCCAGGAGATGAGCAACCGTTTTTGGCTCGGATTTGCCCAGGGAGGCTATGTGGGCCACGGCGAGACATACCTGCATCCGGAGGATGAGCTTTGGTGGTCGAAGGGCGGCAAGCTTTATGGTCAAAGCCCCCAACGAATAGCGTTTTTGAGGTCCGTTATCGAGGACGCTCCGGCGACCGGATTGCGTCCCGCCGGCCTGGGAAATGTAACTGTATGCTGCTCCAAAACCGGGGAGTACTATCTCTATTATTTTGCGGAACGACAACCTGCCGAGAAGAGCTTCACTCTCCCAGAAGAGCGAAAATTCAGGGCGGAAATTATTGATACTTGGGACATGACGATCACGCCCGTTCCGGGACATTTTTCGGGCACATTTCGTCTCGAGTTGCCGGGAAAGCCCTATGTGGCCGTTAGATTTATAGAGAACTGAAGACGTACAAATCACCACCCCTTGGCACTATTCGCAGCCCTTTGGATTGAGTCGCGTGCCATTTGATGTTCCAGGCACCTGTTTCTATGTGCATACACTAAGATGTTTGTATCTATCGCGATCATTTTTGCCTCGAGATGATGTCACCAAGTGTTTCCCGATGAGAGAGATCCACACCCTTCGGTAACCCACCGTCCGCCGTCACCCATCGTATTTGTCTCCTTGCGCACCCATCTCCAGCTTCTCCTGCTTCAAGCTGACCCCTGAGTCCGGCGATTATCAGCTCCTTCAGGGTCTTTTTCTTGCGCGCAGCAAACACTTTTGCCTGGATCAGCAGGTCGTCCGGCAAATCTACTGTAGTTTTCATATTGGTAACAATATAGCAATATAGCCATATTTTCAATTGGGAATCTGATTATGCCGGCGCGAGAAACGCCTCCTGAAGATTTTTGCCGGGCCGCCATTGGTAGACATCATCTGAGAGAACGCCGCGGCGTTGATGCACCGCTTCGGTCACCCGCGCGAGCTCGTCCCTGCAGGATGCGACAAGTTCCTCGGGATAGTGAAAATCGCCGATGTGCTGCTCGAACTCGTCTTCATCGTCAATCACAATCTCAAGTTTGCCGGCGAATCTGATTATATCGAGGTCCAAATCTACAGCAGTTACTGTGTCCTCGTCCCAGTCGGCCGGTGTCGCGATATTTACATAATGCATATGCGGCGTCCAATCTCGGTCCCACATTATTGCCACGTTGTGATAGCAGTTGTTGTAGAAAAACAACAGGAGACGGCGTTCAGAAATCATTGGGCCGCGGTAGCTCTCGAGCTCTACATCAGGACCGCGATAAACGACAAGGGTANTTTCNGNNNGGTGCGCAACCANGGCGGGAAACCGGTAGTGTATNCCACCGTCATACTTCTTTGTGTGATGGAGTATTTTTTGCATCCNGNTATTTCACCTGNCGTTCGGCNAGCTCNCCAAACCGATTGGCAATNGCCAATGCNGGATCCAGCGGNACCTCNGCGTGCNNTACATCTTTTGGCACNACGATANNGGGTGCNGNNCGCAATTCCNTGCCCGCAAATTGCGGCANCCACTCCCTTTGCGCCGTCAGCATCTCNGNNGTCATCTGTCTGATCTCNGCCAACGTGCATACCGCNNNGGTCAGNGGATCNANNGCGCAGGCATGTACCACNTGNTCCGGGTCTCCCGTCAGCGCCGCCTCTACCANGAGAGANTGCACCGTTATGTTNCTTAAATTCAGGGCGGCGCACTGTGGAGGGATATTTCCCACNCTGACGGGGTGTATCCCATGCCCATCTACAAAGCACGGTACCTCCACACACACGCCGTCGGGCAGATTTGNGATATAGCCGTCGTTTCTTACATTTCCCTGAAGCCGGAAAGGNGTATCGGTCTCATGTGCCTCCAGGATATATGAGCAGTATTCATTGCTGCGGTGGCCGAGCTCATCGCGTTCGGTCTCCAGATAATTCACGCCGGTNTATTTATCGGCAATCATTTTGCAGAAGTTATAGTAGGCGCCCGATTCTCCGCCAAATGCCGGTTCATCGCAATAGGCTTCCAGCCCGCGGCTGCTGGACCTGAACCAAGGAACATACTCTGAAAGATGGCCGGTAGACTCGGTCATAAAATAGCCGAACTGCCGCATCACCTCACATCGCACCTTTTCATTGACATAATACTCGGGCTTTTCACAATTTGCTTTGAACTTTGGATAAAGGTCCTCTCCGGTTCGTTTATCACGAAGGCTGAGGAACCACCCCATGTGGTTTATTCCCGCNCAGGTATAGTCGATCTGGTTTTTGGGAACATCTACGTAGCCGCTTATGAGATCTAACGTTGTCTGCACACCATGGCATAGGCCGATGAACTGGATACCATCGGTAACGCGGCCGAGGAGGGAGCAGCAGGCGCCCATTGGATTGGTATAATTGAGGAAAAGAGCGTTGGGGCAGAGCTCCTCCATATCCCTTATCATGTCTTGGAGAACCGGCGCGGTTCGTAGCAGCCTAAATATTCCTCCGGGGCCGAGGGAATCGGCAATACACTGATCCACACCGTATTTCATCGGTATCTTGTAATCGATGCCAAACGCGTCCACTCCCCCGACCTGGATCATGTTGATGACGTAGTCGGCGTCCTTTAGCGCCTCCCTCCTTTCGAGGGTGCTCCAAACCTCCGTGTGCGAGCCGCTTGCATTGATAACGCGTTTGAGAAAACCTTCCATCTGGTCGAGCTTTGGTCTCGTCCTGCTCATGAGGCATAGTTCGCTCGATTTCAGGGCGTCGGTTGACAGAATGTCCATCGAAAGGGTTTTGCAGAAAACCAGGCTTCCCGCTCCAATCATCGCGATTTTGGGCATGGTTGATTCTCCTTACACGGGTGAGACGGCTTGGCGGCCGGAACAATTTGCCCACTCTCACCGGCTACCAAGCAGTATTGCCCGCATGGCTTTCCGGGTCAATAAACCTTCTGGCACGGGAGCGATTTCTAAAGGCAGGTGCAATCTATTTCGAAGCCAGAAAATCCAAGGTGGCGCCCGGGCGGAGTTCACGCAAAGTTCGCGGAGCGCGGGCCGCGGCCAGTATTGCAGCAGCCAATGATGTTTTTGGCATAGCAGACTCTCCGTTATTTAACTCAAGCGTTCTTATAGTACTCTGCGTCCTTTGCGAGACTTCTTTATTCCTCGCTTCAGCCATCTACCTGCTTTTAGAAATCGCTCCCCTCCGGCTTTTCTCATTTGACAGAACTTGATCGCTTTTGTAAGTTTGGCGTCTATGGAACCGCAATATGATTAGAGGTGCTTTAATGAGCATGATTATGCTGGCGTCAATTAGCTCGATATTTGGACAGAGCGCTACGCGACGCGCGGGCAAACTGGGGGTGGGAGATCCGGCCCCCGACTTCACTCTCCAAATGCTAAAACGACATGAAGGCAAAGACCAGACCTTGGAAGAAACGGTCACTTTGTCCAATTTCTTCTCGCGGATGCCGGTTGTCTTGATATTCGGTAGCTATACATGACCTCCATTTAGGCGCCAGGTTGGCGTATTGGAATCCATCTATGAACAGTACCGCAATGATGCGGCGTTTTATGTGGTCTATATCCGGGAGGCCCACCCGAGTGACGGGTGGCAGGTGTCGTCAAACAAGCGGGAGGGAGTGGTTTTTGAGCAACCGTCGACGTTTGAAAGCAGGACTGAGATTGCCGAGGCGTGCCAACTCGGATTGGATATTTCAATTCCCATGTTGGTTGACGACATGACCAATACTGTTGAAAAAGCATATTCGGGCTGGCCGGATCGGCTCTACGTTGTGAGCAGGGACGGGACGATAGGATACAAGGGTGGAATGGGACCACAAGGTTTTCACCCGCGGGACATGGAGCGGACCTTGAAAAGCATTCTTGAAGGACAGGCAGATGAGTAATGTATCGGACCTGCTACAGACATTTTCGGAGAGTTGGCCAAGTGACAGAAAAGATTTTCGAATCGAAGGCGACGAATCTTGGAAAGCGTATGCGGCCACGCTAAGGGATATTGTGGCCGAAGGTGATGTGGAAGCTGCGTCGCAGGGCCTTCATCATGAAAACAAACAGGTGAAGGCATTAACCGTACGGGCTTTGGGATTTTTGCGGGAGCCAAAAACGGTGCCCGCACTTGCCAATATTCTCTCCGCCGATGACTGGGCGACTTGCCGGCTGATTGCGGCCGATTCTCTCGGTATGATTGGCACCAAAGATGCCCGGGATGCCCTGGGTGCGGCAGTGACCTCAGAAGATAGTGCCGATGTGGCGCTCCATATCGAGATAGCATTGGGGCGGAGCTCCGGCCTGGAGTCCGGTGCGCTGGCGGATCTCAAGAAGATAGACGATGCCTCCCTCGGAAAAGCCGCCATTGGAAATACTGCGCCGGATTTTACCCTAACGACTGCCGATGAGAGTGTAGTTACAATGTTGGATTACCGGGATAAACAGCCGGTTGCTCTCTACTTTCTCTACGGTGATGGGTGACCCATTTGCGGCAAACAGCTGCAAGGGCTGCGTGACAGCCTTAAAGAGTTTGAAAAAAGAAATACAAAAATCATTGTGGTAATTCCCCATGAGATGCAACGTGTTGCATCGTGGCAAGAGAGGGCGGGAAATGGGTTTCCAGTATTGGCCGACGGAGGGTTTCTGGCTTCATCGATTTACGGAATTGCCTTTCAGATGCGGATTCATACGGATACCTCCAACACGCCGGGGGTATTTCTGATCGGCAAAGATGGAGTAATCAGATTCCTACGTATTGGTACCGGTCCTCGAAACTTTGCCGACCGGCCGACTATCGATGAGGTGCTCGCGGAGATAGATTCCTGGTAGAGTTTCGCTAGTGCTGGGCAGACCCTTGGGCTGAAGGTTCGAGATGAATGGTCGGCTCTATGCCGAGCTCTTTTCTAAGTCTCTCTTCGATTTTGTCGGCGATTAAATGGGCCTCATCCAACGTATAATTATTAGGAAGGGAAACATGCATCGTGGCTTCGATATGGTCGCCGTAGCGATGAATATGCATATGATGTGCGTCCGCGGGGCCGGCCGCCTCATCAGTGATAATGGAGGAAATCCGCTGTCGCATTCTTGAGCTTACGCCTTCTCCGAGAAGCTGTTTTGTCACGTCTCTCAAAATCTCATAGGCCGCGTAAAGAATCAAAAGGGAAACCACCGTGCCGAGCACTCCGTCCATCCACGGCAGCCGATTTGCCGCGAAACTGCTTGCCACTATGACCGCTGACGCAATGGCGTCACTCCTGTGGTGCCAACCGTCGGCCCGCAGCGCCCTGGAGTTCGTCTTTTTTCCCGCCCAGAGCGAAAACTGGGCCAGGGCCTCTTTTATAATGGCGGATAGCGCAAAGACGATGATGGCGGCCTTCGAAAAATCGCGTGACTCGCCGGCGCGTATTTCCACCACTGAATCTGCAAAAAAATTGATCCCCACCACAGCCAATAGGGTGCCAATTACCATGGCACCGACTAATTCGGCCCTGCCATGGCCAAACGGGTGTTCGGCATCTTCGGGTTTAGCCCCAATGATAAATCCGAGAATAATAACGAGACTGGTAAAAGTATCTGATAAAGTGTGCCATGCATCTGCTGCCATGGCGACTGAACCGACAGCCAAACCAACCCAAAGCTTGAGCACAAACAAGACTATATTGACGATTGAAGATACAGCGCCTTCGGCAAGTCCGAGCTTTTTCTTATTCATGATGCTATCCCTGTTGCAGACTTAGAAAAAAAGAGCCCGCGGAATCGATATGTACGGTCCCGCAGGCTCGTCCCTGCTGCTTTTGCCCGGCACCATTATCGCAAAGTGATAATCGCCTGATCCGTTGGTGCGGTACTAGCCCATAGCCTCATGAATCTAAGCTACATGGATAGCAACCTTTGTAAGATGTTCTCAAAAAAAAGCTCAATTAGTCAAGATCTTAGGCGAAACCAGTCAGAGGGTTAGATTCTGCCCGCACACCATTGAATGCCCCTCTGCACAATGGTTTTGAACCGTTGATCGGCCCAAGCTGTAACATCGTGCCCGGACTGAAAACAGAATACTCTGCTGCCATGATGGGTGAGGACCCATGCAATGGCCTCCATGCTTTTTGGATGATCCGTGGTGATCAGAATGTGAGCCGAATCTACGGGATTAGCCATCCCATATGATTCGTCGACTAAATCCCAGGAGTCCAACCCGGTTGTAATGGGATGATTTGGGTCTGATATAGTCAGGGCAAGCCTTTGATCGTTATCGAATGTAAAGCTTCTTTCCTCGTTGTAGCCTACGATCTCTCCCCATTCCGGCCAGTCCGGATAGGCCAAAATGGAGTGATGGAGGGCAAAAATCGGCTGCTTTTGCTCGATAATCCTCCGTATTGCTGAAAGCGGCTTGCCCTGGTATCCGTTGCCGCCCTCGTCAGACGGCTTTCCGGCAGGCATAAAAAAGAACAACACTACGTCATACGCGTCTCGCGTCTTCTCATCGGATGATGCGAAATCATCGAGGTGCTGAATGTAGCAATCTGCGTCCTGAAAACTTCTGAAAAGGCCATGGAAATTAATTACATCAAACGGATGACTGCCGGTGACCACCGCCGTCCTGATTTTGCCCATTTGGGTACCCTCCTGTAGCTACTTGTTATCTCCCATAATCATGCTGCCCAATCCCCCGAGAATAGAGCCTTCACCCTTTGATGTCGCCGACTTGAGGTACCTGCTGCAATACCCTCCTTGCGAGACGGGCAAACGGCAGACTCTGTAGATAGACGGTCCCGGTACCCGACAGGTGAGCCAGAAAAATGCCCTCACCCCCAAAGAGGGCCGATCGCATGTTGCCGGCGCTTTTGACATCATAGGAAACGCCCTGGGTAAAACCCACGAGGCAACCGGTATCTACCAGAAGCTCCTCACCTTCGAGCTCCTTCTTTACCACGGTCCCTCCCGCGTGGACAAAGGCCTTTCCTTCACCCACGAGCTTTTGGAGTATAAATCCCTCACCACCGAACAGTCCGGCGGATAGCTTTTTGTTGAATGTTATTTCAATGTGAGTGCCCATCGCCGCGCAGAGAAATGCATCTTTTTGACACACAAACTCACCCCCAATGGTGCGTAGATCAAGGGAAATGATTTTTCCCGGATACGGCGCCGCAAATGCGACACACTGTTTTTCCTCCTTTATGTTTGTAAAATGGGTCATAAACAGGGACTCGCCGGTGACGAGCCGCTTGCCGGCACTGACCATCTTCTCAAGGAATCCTTGGCTCGGCTGTGAGCCGTCACCCATCTTCGTTTCGAATTTGATGCCGGCCTCCATATAATTCATAGCTCCAGCTTCCGCGATTACTGTCTCTTCCGGGTCCAACTCAACCTCGACGATCTGCATATCATCGCCGAGAATACGGAAATCTATCTCATGTGTCATTGTTGTCCTCTCCTCGATTCCCTATACTGATTCATGAATTCCCATTTGTCAAACTGTTCTTTTTTTATCCGTTACCCAGGGGCATAATTGATGAAATCACCAGAAGTAGAGATCTATGATCAGAAGTTTCGCAACTTTGTGCCAGGCAATAGTTGGCTTGAAAATCTGTATAGCGGAATGCGATTTGCCGAGGGTCCGGTGTATTTTGCTGACTCCGGCATTCTTGTTTGGAGTGACATACCCAATAACCGCATGTATAGGTGGGTTGAAGGCTTGGGGGTTTCGACTTACCGAGATCCTTCTAATTATAGTAACGGCAACACACGGGATTTGCGGGGCAGGCTTATTACCTGTGAGCACGGCACCCGCAGCGTCACGCGGACCGAGCCTGACGGCACAATTACCGCTATTGCCGATAAGTATGACGGCAAACGGCTCAACTCGCCAAACGATGTAGCCGTAAAGTCGGACGGATCAATTTGGTTTACCGATCCACCGTACGGGATTTTATCGGATGACGAGGGCAAAAAGGCGGAGAGCGAAATAGGAGGGAATTACGTTTATTGCGTGGATCCTGGGAGCGGCGCTGTGGCGCTGGTAGCCGATGATTTTCAGATGCCGAACGGCATTGCGTTTTCTCCTGATGAAAAAAGCCTATATATAGCCGACACCGGAATTTCTCACAACAATCCGGGTGCGCATCATATACGGCGTTTCCGGGTGTCGGAACACCGAAAGATTACCGGCGGAGAAGTTTTCGCCGAGATTGATCCAGGCGTTCCCGACGGCATTCGCCTAGACACGGACGGCAATGTGTGGACCAGCGCGGCCGACGGCGTTCATTGCTATAGTCCCGACGGAGAGCTTCTCGGCAAAATCCGGGTGCCGGAAACTGTGGCAAATCTCGCGTTTGGCGGGCCGCGTCGCAACAGACTATTTATCACCGCCACTACGTCTCTCTACGCGATTTACACCGGCCAAACCGGCGCAAGAGTTCCGTGAAGGCGCCCGATGGCCTTAAGTCTCGGGTTCGTTGGATGAGCTTACCTCTTCACGGAGTCTCCGCTCCCGCACCGTGGGTTGGCTGTATACACGATCGTCGCGCATTCGTGACTGAATCATCCTCTCAAAAAGCTCACGCCTAAGGTCCAATGAACCTGGATTGCCATAAAGGTTTTTCATCTCACCGGGATCGTTTTCCAGGTCGTACATTTCTCCGTCGTCTTCCAAAACGTTGTACCATAGCTTTTCTGATTCCGTACGAATCATCATTGCATCGACAATAGTGGTGGTAACGTGAGGCCGTATGTTCTTATCTTCCGTGATTGCAGGTAGGAGGGAAAAGCCAGGCAACGGTACCTCGAGGTCGATGTTTAAAATATCCAAAAGCGTCGGCAGGACATCGATGCCTGACCCAAACCGGGAGATCGATTTTCCGGCGTGCTCTCCCGTGGGGAATCTAATCATCATTGGTATGCGTATCTCTGACTCGTAGAATGTAGCCGCTTTGTTGAACAGCATGTGCTCACCGAGAAGATCGCCATGATCTGAGCAGTACACAATGAGGGTATCTTCCAACAGGTCCAAGGCGGCAATCTCGTCGAGCAATATCCCCAGGCAATCGTCCAGCATTTTCAGAAGACAATGATGCCCGGCGATGCCAATACGGATTTTCTCATCGTCAATGTCGCCAAAAAGGTTCTTGAAATGCTCAACGCGCTTTCTATATGAGGTGGATTTTTGCCGGTATTCTTCAACGCTTCGATTCTCAGGAAGGGAAGCATCGGCTGGCTTCAGAAAATCAAGATAGCGCTCAGGCATCACGTACGGTTCATGAGGAGCGTGAAAGCCCACAAAGAGGGCAAATGGATCACCACCCTTGAGCTTTTTGAGGGAATCACAGGCTCTATGGGCGGTATGAATATCAAAATACGTCTCATCAGGCTCAGGGGTTGCCGACGGATGAAAGTGGTCCCACCCCGTTTGATTGCCAAAGCTGCTCCTCACCGGAACCTGGATGTGAAAACTGCCGGAATGCACCATATGGGTTTTCCCCACCGACACACAGCGATATCCGTTATCCCTGAGGATGCTCATCCAGGTGGTATCTTCGCCCATAAAAAACTTCCAATTCCCGCAGCTACGGGACATCCATTCCTGTTTTCCCGAGAGCATTGCCTGACGTGAAGGGACGCACGCCATCGCTGAGGCAAAAAAGTTGTCAAATATCACGGATTCAGATCTCAGCCTCTCCATCCTCGGAAAGTCGGCGCAGGGGTGTCGCTTTGGACCAATCGAATCGTGACGCTGTTGATCGGACATGATAAAAATGACATTCATCGGCCCCATTATGGGTGGTCTCTTGACTGGCGTCAACGATTTGATCGGCGTTCGCTAAAGGGTCGGCCACCGGAATGACGTTTCTGCCCCCAAGTGACGTACTCTAGGGCGTTGCGGGGCTCCCGGCCTTGCTCGTTGATAAACTGATCCCATTCGATCCACCACGATGATCTCCGCCAAAGAGGATTATCCATCGAGCAGGGAAACACGCCGCAAGAACCACGGTATTTTTCAGTGACCACCCATTCGCAGGGCTTTGCGTTGAGACCTACCTCCCAATCGGGAATAACTACTGCCGTGCGCAGTGCGTTTTGCACCGAACCGGGGACCGTCGCCGGGATCGACGGTACATCGCCCTGGAGCATGGTTCCGATTTCAACGGTCCGGCCTAGGCGCCATTCATACGGGTAGTAGCCGCGGACTTTCCATTCAAGCGCGCCAAGATCGTGGGTGAGTTTTTTCATACAGATACTCCCCATAGAGGGTCCTACTGCGCGCCGATTGCCCCGTTGAGCTCCGCCAGCACCGCGTCCGCTCGAGGCTTTGCCTCCTTGAGCCACGCACTGTATGCGTCTTCAATCGAGTCGACGGTGGTACCGGCAATGATTCGCTTTATCGTCTCGTAATACTCCTCCCAATAAAGAGCCCGCCCGTGCTTGAGCCAGTTTTCGCCGGCAAATGTTACCAGAAGAGGATCGGTCGCTCGGAAATTGTCATTCTCACCAAGTCGTGTAATATGTTCCATAAACATATCCATGAGCTCTCCTTGCATCGCTGGATCGATCCATGTGTAGGATTCCTCGAGCTGGCCCAGGGTTATAAGCATCCTCGACGGATAGTTCGGAGGCTGCGGCACGCCTTTGTCGTTTAGCGGCCACAGGTGAACGGGCTTGCCGTCCCGCATCTCCCAATCCTGACCCGGAACCCCAAAGAACAGAGTATTCAATGCCTCATCGGTCGTGCACCAATCCATAATGTTCATCAATCTGTGGAGCTTCTCATCCGATAGATTTGGGTGGAAAATACTGGCCGACCTGATATTGGTCATTTCCCATGTCCACCGTTTTCCGTCGAGTCCGACTACATCCATGTACTCCACAACATCGGCAAAAACCAAATCAGGATTCGCATCCTCAAAAGAAATTCGCATATTCCCGAGGTTTTTGCTAGTGTAATTTGCCTGGATGATTCCAATCAGGCCGCTGTGGAACAGCCCGTTAATATCTCCCGCCTTTCCGGCAAAGAAGCCCGGCCAGTATGCCCCGTCATCATACAAGCGCTTGAACGCTTTAATACCTTCTAGGGTGCTCGGCTCCCGTGCGCCCCAGATAAACTTTCCGTCCTTTCTGTAAAAGTGGGACGAGTATGTGTTATACGCATTTACAATGTATGACCATTGGCTGTCATCACCGTATCCAATGGTTCGACCCGGTCCGTTACCGGCGGGATCCTTTTCAGAAAACGCTCGCGCAAGGTCCATCAACTCCCCGACGGTATACTGCTCTTTATGCATACCAAGTTTTTTTGCCCAATCTGCCCGATAGAGAAATCCTGTGGGCCACCAGTTGCCCACAGGATTCTGTGCAAGATACTTTGGCCATGCGTAGAGCTTTCCATCAACCAAATACCGGTCCGGGGCCTGCGGCATTTTGTCCCACATGGCCGAAAGGTTTGGGTATTTGGAATCGGGAAACGTAGGTATTTCACGAATGACGCCGGTCCGCGCCCACTCCATGTACTGGGCTCGTGGGCCCGCGAAAAAAATGGTGTCCGGCATCTCACCTGAGGCGACCATGAGATTGACCTGAGCGTTCTGCTCACCCCGGGTCAGCGGGACCACCGCTATGTCCACGTTGAACTTCTCGGATACGATATTGTAAACCGGGTCCTCCGAGAAATCGCGCTCGCCGAACCAGCCGTACGTAATCTCATAGTGCTCTGCCGTCTCATCTTTCGCCGCGGTGGCGTCGCCCTGCCCACCTGCCCGGACGAAAGAGACCGAGAGAACGAGACCGATGATCGCAAAAAACAGTCCTCGTTTTGTCATACTTCCTCCAGAAAGGTATTATTGAACATCCTCACCGCCGTGCTGTAGCCAAAATGATGCCGTCGCCAACCCACGGCCACATCAAGTCGGCAAAGAAGCGATGTCCACCGTCCCCAAATCGATGATCATACCGGTCCGAATATCCGGACGCGGCATAAATTGCCCGGAGACGTGACACGGCATGATCGACCTCTTCCACCGGATGGAGAGAATCAAGCTTGCCGTTTATCGTAAGCAAGTGCCGGGGGGCCACCAAACCTGCCACATCCCAGTACTCTCCAAAGTCAAAAATGCCCGGAATGGCGTTGCACGGACAGTGCCGCATAGTGCCGTGCGGGCTTATGTAATTGTTGTATGAGCAACATGGAACCGCCATGGTTACACGATCGTCCACCGCGGCGGTGTGCATCGTAGCCATTCCGCCTCCCGAATTGCCCGTGAGTAGAACCGTACCACCGTCTACATCGGGTAACCCGAGTGCCCAATCGAGTATTTTCATGAGGTCCCAGACGCGCTCCCCCATCATGGAGCGTCCCGTCAAAATCACCTGCCAGTTATGACAGAGGCAGTCCTGACCGCCGTGCCGATTTGCAATGTCCTCGATTTTGAAACTATTCGGATTGGCGCCTATCCCGCGGGTGGCCGGGGCGATGGTCAGAAATCCTCTTTTTACCGCTTGAACCGCAACATCTTGATCTTCGTTTTCTATTTTCTTCCGACTCCCCTCATCATGCCAGATGCCGGCATACGTGTCCCCGTCCTCGTGGCCATGGGGAGTGACAGCAAGTGGGAATGGACCGTCGCCTTCCGGCTTCAGCAGCCAAAGCCGCTGCCGGACCCCGGGCTCCGTCTCGATCCAGCCTCGCCTCCGGTGATACCCGTCCATTCCCTCCCTATCAGGCGAAATATCTGCGACAACCTCGTAGCCGGCGACTTCCTCTGCAATACGATCGATGCCGAGAAGTGTCCGTAATGTGTCCCGAGCCGGATTTTGCCAATCGGCAAACTCAGCGGGCGTTTTTGCCCTACAGGCAAACTCTCGCCTGTCCTCTCTATACAGTCGATCAAGATACTTTTTGACGGGCTCAGAATGTCTAACCATCGGATTCTTTCTCCAATATGTCGGCGAGGTTTGAGATAATCATGCTATTATATCTCGGGCAGCGCAACAGCCGCCCGCAATGAGAGGAGGATATAGTGAGTCACCTGTTCCCGAGTTTTGCAGGATTCACGTACAAGACCGCTATCGCATTTGAGGAGGGCGTCACAAGGAGGGATCCTAGCCCGGTAGTTTATTCCGGCGGCAACTACCATGCATGGTACTCGAGATCCACGAATGACAGTAGCGGGTACGCCGCATCCGTCTGGCACGCCACTTCTGTTGACGGCCACGAATGGATTGAAAGAGATGAGGCAATTTCGAAAGGCCCTCGAGGCTCGTGGGACGAGCACGGGGTATTCACGCCGACAATTCTTGTTGAGGAGGGCGAACCCGGTGGATCTGAACGATTTTTCCTCTACTATACGGCGGTGGCCGAGCCGTTTACAAACGATAACGGCGGACCGCAGGGAACCAAGACGGCCATAGGAGCGGCGGTATCCGATTCTCCCGGCGGGCCTTGGGTACGGATAGGCGAGACGCCGTTGCTCAGGACGCGAGATGATCCTAGCCTTTTTGACAGCCATCGAGTTGACGATGCCTGCCTGATAAAAAGAGAAGGAATGTATTGGATGTATTTCAAGGGCCGGCAATTGGGAGGTACGCCGGGTGAAACCATGATGGGAGTGGCGTTTTCCGATAGTCCTGAAGGGCCGTTCAGAAAGTGTGAGGAGAATCCGGTGATTGAAAGCGGCCATGAAGTCTGCGTTTGGCCACATGGAGACGGAGTTGCGGCCCTCATGGCGCCGGTGGGTCCGGAAGGCAGCACATTGCAGTACAGCATGGACGGCATGAAGTTTGAACGGATACGATCGATAGATCCACCGAGCGCCCCCGGCCCGTACCGAGAGGACAGATGGCGGGAAAGTTCCGGGCCCGGCATCCGGTGGGGTCTCTGTCAGGATGTCCGAACACAGAGAGAGTGGCCGTACCTCCTTAGATTTGACTGTGATCTGAGGGGCGCGCCGGCGCCGGTTTGATGCGATCTACCGCACTCGCACCCTCAGGCTATATAATGGATAGAGAACAAGTGGGCTTATCAAGGAGACAGAGGAAATGGGAACGACCGAATCAAAAACCGTGTATTTTGAAAAAGGCGGGAGAGAGAATACGGATGCGGCTCTTTCCATCGCTAAGGAGCGTGCCGATGCCTTGGGTATCAAAGATATAATCGTTGCATCGTACTCCGGGTTTACCGGGGCAAGGGCGGTAGAGATTTTTGCCGGTTGTAGCGTAACCGTGGTCAATGGTCTGCAATCCGATAGGATGGAACCGGAGTACCGGCGCGTCATCGAGGAGGGGAACGCAAAGATTCTCTCCGCCGGTCATGCTTTTGGCATGTTGGGAAGGGCAGTGCGAAACAAGTTCAGCACAATTCAATCCGATGAGATCATTGCCCATGTGTTGAGATTGTTTAGCCAGGGGGTAAAGGTGGCCGCCGAAATCACCTGCATGGCAACCGATGCCGGAATAATTAAGCCAGGCACCCAGGTGATTGCTATTGGCGGAAGTGGGCAGGGGGCTGACAGCGCCGCAGTCATAAAGGCGACGAATACACAGACCTTTTTCGACACCCGATTTCTGGAAATACTCTGCAAACCTCGCACATAATCGATGCTAAACGGAGGCGCCTAATAGGTTTCAGGCAGGACTGATGAAAATACATTCACTGTTCCGCGATCCAACGGCGGTCGTTGTCAGCAAAACAGAATTGGCAAATCCAGTGTGCGGTGAGGACTATAGGCTTGCATCGCATCGGGTTTTATCGGCCATAGCATTTGAGCTTGATGGTGAAAAGCTCGTGATTAAGCCGAACGTTACCATCGGTGAGAGTTATGCCGATCCAAATAGCGGTATTACCACTCACCCGGGTTTTGTCCATGGAATGATAGACTATTTCCTCCAGCACGGTGTCCGATCTCGAGGAGTTTACCTTCTCGAGGATCCAAGAAACAGCGACGACAACGTGCCAAGGGACTGGAAGGGAACCGGCTACGGAGAGGTTGCTGAGGCTACCGGCGCAAAGCTGCGGTGCCCGTCGGACTATAACTGTGTAAAAGTGGAAGTACCTCAGGCTTTTGCCCATACTCGCATAAACGTAAGCCGGTTGGCTGTCGGTCCCGACACCGTGTTTATCAACGTACCAAAGCTCAAAACACATAATCTCGCTATCACTACTCTGTGCATGAAAAACCTGATGGGAGTGGTCAACACCGTTGATCGTCATTACTGTCGGCAGGCCTGGCTCGAGTTGCCCGAGGAGATGCGCGACACTAAGGCGAGGGGAAACGAGCGGATGGACGCAACGTTGCATGGGCTTTGGCAAAAGGGATTGGCTCGTCGTCTTGTAGACACGGCTCAAGTAGCAACTCCGCACTTCAATCTGATAGAAGGGGTAGTGGGAAGAGATGGTACGGGGTTCCGTCAGGGACGGAACTTTCGCGTAGGACTCGCCATCGGGGGCACAAATATGGTGGCTGTGGATAGCGTGGCCAGCTATCTCATGGGTTTTGATCCAGGCAAGCTGATATACCTCAGCCTTGCCGCGGAAGCCGGTTTGGGTATTAATGACTTGGAACGGCTGCGAGTGTATACCGTCAAGAATGGCGCCCTTGATCGATGTACTGATGTGGACGCCCTGAAGATTGATCCGCCGTTTCAAGTGATTAATAAGGTAGAGGATGATGCAATAACTTCCAGATAAATCTGCTAATAAAAATGGAGAGTGTTATTATGCCGTTTAATGTGAAAAAGCGGGGAAAACTTACCTACTACTTTCAGGGAGAAAAACCGGTGTTGTCCGCCCTCGTAACCGAGGCCCTGGCAGACGGGGACCTAAAGATCTATTTTTCCGGATTGACCGGGGGCCATTCGGCCAAAGGTGTGCTCAATCTAGATGAGCTCGTATCGATGGATCCTGAGAAAGAAATCCCCCTTGTCTTCAAGTGCTGGGAGACTTGGTTGCAAGAGGCGGGCATCTGTAACTCGTTGACTTGCATAGATTTTATTGAGGTCCACGCGTTTGGGTGCCAACCCAAATCGCCGAATCCTCTCGTCGACCCTCTCGGCTACGCCGCGGAGTTGGAACGTCTGCGCAAAGCCTACGCACAGGCGTATCGAGGTTTTTTTAGCGAATATCTTCCGGAAAATGGCGTTCCTGCCCGTTTTACCGTACATCTCGTGGACGTACCGGACACAGCCGCCTCCTACGAGTTTTATTCCACGGCTATCTACCAGCAGGCCTTGCAGGAATAGCATATCGGAATCAAAAAAGGAAGGCATTTTGATGGAAAAGGATAGCTTTGTCCTTGAGGGCGGCCGTGTAATCGATCCTTTGAACAACATTGACAACGTCATGGATGTCAAAATATCCAACGGGCGCATCGCCGCTGTGGCACTCGATCTTCCCCCCGACGACTCCCTGCGAATATCCGCAAAAGGTTTTTACGTCGTTCCCGGGCTCCTCGACATACACGCCCATGTGGATACCTTCCATTCAACCCCGTCGAGCCAGGTGACCGGGCTGGATGCCGATGCACATATGTTTCGCTCGGGCGTTACTACGACGGTGGACGCCGGAAGCAGCGGGTGGGCCAATTTTGAGGACTTTAAAGAGCGGTGTATCGATAGCTCCCATGTCCGCATTCTTGCCTTTGTAAACATCGCAAGAGTTGGAATGGTTGACGGGCGATCCGAACAGAATGCCGCGGATCTCGTACCAGAAAAAGCCGCAGAGATTGCCGGTTTCTTTGCGGACGTGATTGTCGGCATAAAGTCGGCCCACTATTGGACAAAAAATCCGTGGGATGCGGATCATCAACCGTGGACATCCGTCGACATGGCGCTCGAGGCCGCGGAGCTTTGCCACAAGCCGGTGATGATCGATTTCTGGCCGAGACCGCCGGAACGATCTTACCAGGATCTTCTGCGACGCCTACGACCCGGCGATATTCACACCCATGTGTTTGCGCAGCAGTTTCCCGTCCTGGATAGTAATGGAAAACCAAATAGCCTGCTTTTTGAGGCGAGAGAGCGCGGTATCCGGTTTGATCTTGGCCACGGAGCCGCCAGCTTTTGGTTTCGTAATGCCGTTCCGGCCCTAGACCACGGATTTCCCCCCGATTCATTGGGTACGGACCTGCACATGGCGAACGTAAATGGACCGGTAATCAGCATGCTACACACAATGTCCAAATATTTGAGCATGGGAATGCCAATCGAAGAGGTGATAGCCAGATCGACGATAATCCCCGCCAGGATGATTGGTCATCCGGAATTGGGCTCCCTGAGCGTTGGATCTGAAGCCGACGTCGCCGTACTTAGACAGTCAGACGGTGAGTTTGGTTTTGCCGATTGTGGGGGGGCGAGAATGACCGGACCGGCAATTCTCGAATGTATGATGACGGTACGATCGGGAAAGGTCGTCTTTGATCCTCGTGGTCTCAAGCTTCCCGACTGGACCCAAGCGCCGGCATCCTATTGGGAGATTAAGAGGTAGTAATTTATGCCCGACATCTACGATGAGCTGGGAGTAAAAAAGGTAATCAACGGGCACGCCACGGTGACGTTTTTGGGTGGGTCACTCATGCCGGAACAGGTGACCGCCGCCATGGCAGAGGCCGCCCGGAATTATGTGGATATCGATGAGCTTCAGAAAAAGGCCGGACAACGAATCGCTGAGTGGACGCACAATGATGCCGCGTACGTCTCATGCGGGGCAGCCGCCGGCTTGGTCCTGAGCACCGCCGCGTGTATCACCGGTCTGGACCCGGAAAAACGGTCGCGCTTGCCCTTCACCGAGGGCATGAAAAACGAGGTGATTGTCCATAAAAAGGGTAGGGTGAGTTACGACTTTGCAGTCCGGCAGGCCGGGGGGGTCATTGTCGAAATCGGCTCGGAAGACGGCGCCGGAGCAATAGATCTGGAAGAAGCTATAAATGAGCGAACCGTGGAGATCCTATACTTTTTTAATCCTACAACTATGAAAGGACAGATCCCACTCGAGAAGGGGATTGAAATTGCCAACAGTCATGGTGTCCCAGTGGTCGTCGATGCAGCGGCTCAGATTCCACCGGTTGAAAACCTCTGGCGGTTCACGCAAATGGGCGCCTCCCTCGCGCTATTCAGCGGCGGGAAAGGGCTACGAGGTCCACAGAGCAGTGGGCTGATCCTTGGAAACCCAGATCTTATCGACGCCTGTTCTTTTAACGCCTGCCCAAGACCTTTTATCGGACGGCCGATGAAAGCCGGAAAAGAGGAAATTGTCGGCCTTATGACCGCTGTTCGATGGTATTTGGATCTGGATCAGCAAAAACAGATGGCATTATATGAACGGCAAGTTCAGTATGTCATAGAAGCACTTGCTGCAATGGACGCAATTGCAGTCGAAAGAAACTTCCCAAACGAGGCGGGGCAGCCGATGCCCCGAGCGGAGATACGCCTCGATGAAAAGGCACTGGGCTTCACGCGCGATGATCTTCTTGCAAAACTAAAATCGGGTACGCCCGGCATCGTTTTGGCCCCGGCGGGGGCCAACGGTGTATTTGTGAATCCACAGACCCTTGCGCCCGGGCAGGAGGTAATTATCGCGCGCAGGATAGATGATATCTTGAGAGCGACCGGGTGAAGGAATAGTCGATGTGTGCCTTCAATATTTTCCGTATGTGCGCGCGGTTCCTACCACGGTTCGTATATTTTCAAAAGGAGTATCTCTGCCGCATTGATCACCGGTGGAAAGGATAAAGCCGCCGTTCTTGCCCGCATCATCAATCGCTCTTCTGCATGCTTTTGCTACTTCATCGGTTGAACCGTGGAGCATCACCCGCGTCGTGTGGAGGTTTCCCTTCAGTACGATTTTATCGCCATAGCGTGTTTTTAGCTCGGCCAACGAGCAATCACCCATGGGCGATATTTCGAGGGGATCGATTACCGTGAGGTCAGTCTCTTCGGCGGCCATTTTTACAAGCTCTGCCTCGGGGCCACAGGAATGCACGTGGGTAGGAACGCCGATTTCAGCGGCAAGAGCCGTAGTCAGTTTGAGAATAGGGAGAATAAGCTCACGCACGATTTTAGGGCTCTGAAACACCAGCGTACCCGATCCGCCGCACAGGAGAAAATCTGGCTTTGGGTCCATGGCTGCAATGAGTTTCATCCGCTGTTCGACATGCACCATCGTTCGCTCCGCACGCTCAAAAAAAGGCCGTGAATTGTCATGGAATGCGTAGATATCGTCCGGCCCTGAGAGCATCGCCGTGCCCATGCCGCTTTTTACGCCCAAAACTCCCTGGTCACCGATCTCCCGACGAATGAGCTTCCATAGCTCTATACCTTCAGGCCAAGCTTTGGCGCCTGAGAGTGGTTCCCACGAATCCGGCACTCGAGGAAGACCCAACTTTTCCGGAAGTACGTGGGAGGCCGGAGGGTTGTCGGCCGTGTAGACCGTTGCCTCGCGGCTCCATGTTTCACTCTCCGTTGAAAATCTCATTGTAACGAACCGACCGTCGGGGTATCGATGGACAACGCGTTCTTCGATTGGCGTCCGGTCTCCGTCAACCGGATCCACCGGGCCAAAATCGTAGAGCTCAAAACCGCCGTCTATGTCGAAGTACTTGAGAGCATCGATATGGGCTTTCCAGAGTGGCGGATCCTTAAACGCGTAGATATCCCAAAACGGCTTTCCGGTGAGCCGGCAGGGAACCATGTTGGAGATATCCGGACACGCGGGCACACAATCGGGTAGCTCTCCGTGCAAGACGGTCAATAATCGTTCTCGTGAGGTCATGATAATCCTCTCAGGGCTCCTAGTTTTTTGCGGCTTTTTCGAGCCAGATGGGAGATGTCCATGCTACCTCGCCGTTTCTCTCCCGCTTTGCGGTCCACTCATGTCGAGCGCAATCGCCATCGGCGTTGATGGATTCCACGGTAGTTCCGTCGTCAGATCTCGCACGAGAACTCCCGCGCGGGCGATTCCCCCATGATCGGCGCCGCCGTTGCAGGCTCCCTCCCTTGCACCCGGGATCCGCCGGAGTATAAAAATCGAGATCACCCGACTCCTCGAGATAGAGAGGGTTTACGTGACCCCCACGGACCGCCCTCATGGCTACAAAACTTTGCAGACGTGCCTGTCCACTCGTATGCCGGTATGGCCACAGACTCTCCGGGGAAGTAATAATATTCGGCCAGTTTTCGAGTTATGAGCATCTCGGTGTGCCACATATTGTACGCGTGGTCGGTCGTACCGCCAAAATCGCTGTGCTGCACATCTTGGGTAAAGCGATAGTGGAGATGGAGGTCGCGGTCCCGATTTCTGACGCATACTGAAAAGTGCGTGTGCATATGGGTCTGTCCCATGGCATGGATAAACCCATGCCGGAGGAACCGTCGGCTCTTCTATGGCGGGTGCCGGCATGGGATTTACTCTAAACGGATAGATGTCATACTGGGGAGTGTGGGAGAGAAGATTTTCTCCCGCGGAAGCACGACCGTTGGCCGGAAGCGTCTCCCCGGTATCCCTGGATTTCACTGGAATCCCCGGCGCGCTTTTTCTGGCCGGTAATCTGACTCGATTCGTAGAATCCGTGAATATCCGACTGTAGTCCGCTCCTTCGGATTCATGCACTATCATCGCGGCGGTTAACCCTTGAACATTCCGAGGATTCGGCGGCGTGTGGCAAGCGTATGTCCTGCCTTCATCAAAAATCCCGACGAATAGCATACTGTCTGCTTCAAAAAACCGCTTCCTTGCCCGATGCTTGTGATCCTGTACGTATGCGTTATCCGCGGCGCCAACGCAGTAGCTTGTATAGCTAAACCAGATCCCGCCTTCCGACCGGGCCCATGCGGATGGACGGTTGCCGTTAACCCGTAGGTAGGCGATGCGTTCGCCGGCGGCTGAGCCGTCTAGAACCGCTCCGTACACCTCGCCGGTCCGGGCGGATGTCACGGCCGCAAAGTGCTTCTCGTACCGTGTTTTTGTCGCCTTGTCCATCAACAGAACCTTCCTTGGCAGTAGCTCAATGGGAACCTATGGCACTGTAGCATCGGCTGTGGACTGTCGGCAACCGACCGCGGCCCGCGAGGGGAAAGTCCAGTGTCAAAAAACTTGAATTTGGGGCTCATTCGCGATAAATTTGATATAGAGGAGCGTGCTATGAAAAAGTGCTTATTAGTAATTATCGTGTTATTTTTCTGTCTTTCTGCCGCGTACGGACAGACAGCGGTGGTTGAGGAAGATGAACGCAACGAATGGTCCGTTGATTCGATAAACGGGCGGCTCGCAAACAGTTTATTTGTCAGTGGCAATGCAAATGAGGCATCGGGAAGTATTGTAATAGAGACAACCGTCTCAAACTCAGCAATTGCCACCTTACGGTTTGATGAATATGACTTAAGGTTTCTGATGCCTGAAAGCATAGATCTCGACCCAGGCTACCTCTCAGATGAAGAGCTTGCCTATCCGTCGGTGTCTGCTCTTTCGGACGGACTGGACCGCGGATTAATACTTATGGCGCGCGCATATCAGGAAATATCGGTACCCATCAGGGAAAGGCAGAGAAACGGCATGATTGGCGAGACCGTGGTGGACAGAGAAATAAACATCAACAAGACCGCGGTCCTCAGTGAAATGCTGTGGGAATCCACGGGGATCGGCCTCAAGGTTTTGTTCGATATCCGAGGAACGGCAAACACTTCAAAAATTATTCTCAATGTGGAGATTGACACCAAAGATGCGCTGTTCATTGAGTTGGATTCAATAACGGCCAACGCATTGTATGAAATTCTCACCATTGACACTGGGAACCAGTTTACGATCATGAGAGCGATGCTCAACCAAGTTGAAGGTGATTCCGGCGCTTGACGGTCCTGCGTCGGGAAATCGCCCATCCGCCTGATCTCGGCCGGGGACGCCCCTGGCCGGGCACCCCTGGCCGGGCGCCCCTGGCCGGGCGCGGCTTTTTGTAGGGGGTGACCGGAGATTCCGATTTTGGCGTCTTTGACAAAGTCCGCTACCGCTTTTTGATTTGAATAATGGCTATCACAACCACTCCGGCAATGAGAAATACGTCGGCAAAGTTGAAGATACCGGTTCGCACTTTGCCGATGCCAATGTTTACAAAGTCTGAAACCGATCCGCCACGAACTATTCTATCAATCATATTGCCGATTCCGCCACCGATGATGAGAGCCATCCCTACCGTATCAGCGATTTCAGAATGTTTGTTTCTAATTGCGTAGACGAGGATGCCAATCACCAGCGCAAGTGAAAGAGCGCCGAAAATAATTCTTCGTAAAAGTATGGGCCAATCCGATCCCAATCCTAGAAATGCGCCGTAATTCTCTGTGTAATGTAATACTAAAAAGTTCCCAAGTACGTGAACGGTGCCTTTTTCTTTGAGAGAACCTCGAGCCAGTTGTTTCGTAACCTGATCAGTCGCCACCGAGGCGAGGACGATGAACGACAGCACCAACACCCTCAAGATCTTTTTTGTCATAGCCATTAGACGATTTCTTCCCCGAGTGCAGAGGTCTCCGGTATGCGAATACAACCGCGGGCCGTCTGTACGAGACCTTTTCTCTGGAGCTCTTGCAGGTATTTATTCACCGTTTCTCGTGTCGTGCTTATTGATTGGGCAATCTCATCCTGCGTGGCCCGTACAATGCTTCCAGCGCTCGTTTCAGCTACACTGTGTGTCATCAGGAAATAAACCAATCGGAGATACGGTGCATTGAGGGCGATTTGAGCATGCAGGGTATATACCGATTTTGCCAGATACTCCAAAAAAAACCGGCGTAATGATTCCAGCTTTACGATCTCCCGAAAGCCTGAAATGGAGAAAACCAATGTGTCGGATTGTACTTCAGTAACAGCGTCATATAAATAGGGGCATGAGAGAAGGGCCTCCGGGACACCGATCCAGTCTCCAGGATTACCCCGTTCGAGCATCGCGCTGGATTCATCCGCCCGATATTTTACACGAGAAACCTGCCCTGAGAGAATAAGATAGACGTAGCCTGCGGGCTCGCTCTGGTAGCACAGCGTCCTGTGCTTTCTGTAAGAGCTCAACGTCCCATAGCGCGCTACGGTGTTTAGATCGGCCACGGCCGTATGGCGAAAAGCCGAGATACTCATCAGCCGGTGTACCACCGAACCCTTTGGGCTGACCATGTTTAGTTTAAAATTCCTATATACGGCTGAAGGGTCACATAGGGGTACACAACGTGCATGTGATTTGCATCGGACATGGCATCTTTGATTGTTACGAGAATTATCATCTCGTTATCTTGAATAACCTTTATGCTATCCGGGGAATCTGTTGATTCGGATAGTTGATAATTTAGATCTACAAGGTTTTTCCATGCTCCCCTCAGGGCTGAAACCGTAAATTGCTCCTTATCCGGATCTTCAGACAACTGAACGATCGGCTTTTTTTTACTAATCAGAATGAATACACCGTTTAAATAAGAGTAATTCTCGTCAGTGGCAATACTTTTGATATGGTTGCGTGTGTCCTCCGGGGCGTTGAAATTTGCGTTCTCCGGCTCTATGTAAAACTTCCGCGGAATTGACGGCATCATCTTGCCGATATTATTTGCCGGGCGAATATTTCTCGGCCACGGCAAGTTCTGAATCAGCATGTATCGATATTTTTCAGCTTCTACTGTGGATAGGAGCTCACCAAAGGCTAGTTGATCAACCTCAATAGTAAAATCTTTGATTACATCGTACTTCATTCTCACGTTACGGGCAAAGAGCTCATGAAGGCTTTTCATTCTATCAATTGCATTTCTCGAAAACTTATCGGGGCGTTTGAAGTTATAGTCTTTGCTGTACTTGGTGGAATACTCACTTTCCAAGACGCTCCCGGTGGAACAGACTTCGAGATTATGACCCACGGGCTGATTGCCGTAAACATCGATAATTCGCAAATGCATATTCTCATATGTTGCTCCGACTTTTCCCTTGGCCACCGGAATGCCGGCGATAAGGAGCTCGGCATCAGCAACCGTGCTGAACTCGGCATCAAGGCTGACGATAGTACCCGGGCCGGCGCTCTGCAGCTCCAAAAGCGATATATCGATATGCCCGAGACGAATAGTAAAGGGAAGCATCTCCAATGCATCATCCACATTATTGTGTGTGGCCCCCCCAGGCTTTGGAGGTGCAAAGGTAGTAATACGGAATCCAAAGAAATGGTCGATAATTACTACCTCTCCGGTGAAAATGTGGTGACCGTTGAAAAAAACCGAGTATCCCTCTCCGGCCAACTTTTCGGTCTTAACTATGTCACCGGGTTTTAGAATACTTACCTCGTATGCCGACAGATAGCCTTCACCTACACTCAGCTCCAAGTTCCCTTTTTCTGTCAGAAAATTTCCCATGGTTTCCCTCCATGTATAGTGTCTCAATAGAATATGGGGTTTAGCTTGAATGGAGGTATGTAATCTCGCTCTGTGAAATGTCTCACATAGAAGGCTGATATCAATGCGTACGAGGGTATATTTTGGCAATATCGTCTGAGTTAGTATTTTCCATATTCTTTGGCGGTGTCATACATTGCCACTACGTTCTCGGTGGGCGAATTGTCCTGCAGTTGATGGGTTGGTGCAAAACAGTAGCCACCACCCGGTTTCATAATATCGAGAACGTTTTTGCAGTCCGTTGTGGTATCTTCCACCGTGCCGGTCGCCACCGGCCCCGCGGTTGATATACAACCATGAAACGCCAATCTGCCGCCAAATGTTTTTTTTAGATATTCGGGTGACATATTCTTTGCTTCCGGTTGAAGGGTGTCAACAATGTGGATTCCCATTTCAATAAAATCCTCATACGCCCAACTGCTCGACCCGCAGGTATGTATCATAGCATGCACGTCGTACGCCTTTGCTAAATCGCAATACTTTTGATATCGGGGCCGAATATGCTTTTTGAATATCTCCATGCTGATGAGCGGCGCAATTTGCGTGCCGAGATCCTCTCCCATCCAAATAAAATCCACCTGACCCTTTGCCGCATCGAGGATTCGGTTCGTAACCTCTATCTGGATTTCCATTCGACGGTCGGCTAGTAACAACCCGGCTTCGTCATCGGTAATCAAATCAACCAGGGTCTGCTCCATAGTCCTCAGCATACCGTTTCCGTTGATAATGTCTCCGTATCCGCCCGAGCTGTATATGGCATGTTTTCCAAAGTTGGTGCACTTTTCGGCGATATCCGACACGTCAAAATCGTCCGGGCTAGGCAGAGGCCAATCTGCTACTTGTTCTGGTGTGGCGTCCAAAAGCGGAAAATCGCAGTAATCCCAATAGCCGCCGGTTTCATGCTCAATGTACCGCTTGCGGATGCCCCAATGGTTTACCTTTACTCCGCGTTCAGGGATATCCTCGTGCAATCTGGGCCCAACGTACCCAGCTCCCACTCCGCGAAAATCAACCCCCAATGCTTGGCGCAGGCCCTCGTCGTCATCCGAGGCCAAGCGGTAATGTGTCTTGAGCCGGGAATCAATTCCGGGATTTGCGCTATAGTTTATCGGGACACGATCGGGCTCACGAGAGGCAAATGTAGTTAATACTCGATCTTTTGGGGTCATTATTCACCGTCCTTTCTACCGTGGGGACACACATAGAGACACAATCCGCACAAATGGAAACCTGATTTTTCCTGTAATTCAGTCTGATGGGTGGCGCATCTAGACACGTCAAAGCGCACAGACCTCGGCTCGTCCTCTTGAAACGGTTTGCCGCTAAACGCCCCAACCGGACAGATGTCCACGCATTCAGTGCACGAGCCGCATTGCTCTTTCCCTCCCATACCCGTCGGCTCTATGGGTGCATCGGTCAACACCGATGCCCACCGGACACGTGGCCCCACCGCGGGCGTCACAAGCAGGCAAGATTTACCGATCCACCCGAGACCGGCCATTCTGGCAGCCAATTTGTGAGAAAAGGAGGCGAGTTGTTTCTTTGGATCGATGGTCTGTGATGCCGCCACCGGAAATACTGAATATCCACGATCTTGTATCTCAGAAGCGATCCTGGAAACTATCGCGTCAAGACGTGGATTAATTACATCGTAGCCGTGGTGCTGGTAGCTCATGACCGCCAGATGATTATCTTGGTTTATGATGCCGTCCACTATGGCTCCGGGGAGGGCGACACCGATGGAGACAGCTCTCGAATAGCGCGCAAAGGCATTGCCGGCCTGGTTGGCAATGGCTTTTTTTGCAGGAGTTATATCGGCAATACCTGCAAATGTCGCACCGAGGGATGTTGCGAGGCCTGTGACCTCATTGCTCAAAGCCATTATGTCCTCCTATGAGAGGCTAGAACGATAGTCTCGATCCAGAGGGCAGTCAATATGAGGTGTTGATTCTAGTAAGCTTTTGGTCCAGGATCTATTGTGGAAGATTTCAGCACTTATTTTTACACGGATGAAAAGATTCGGAGTGCCCTGCGTACAATTGTTTTTACCGACGGTACGTTGCGGCAGAAGCTGCTGGCGGCATATACGAGTGACCTGCAATCTCTTAATGAAGCTAACTTTCCTGAGGGTGTCATCAGAGAGAGTTTTGTCAGCCTTATCAATGACATAAAACAGTATGGTTCTGATAATGCTGATACCGTGGTAGGCGCTATCCGTAGCATGGACGAGCTTGAGGCCGAGATGAGCATAGAGCGACTGGACTCCCTGGCCCTTAATCTTGCAGATTTTATTCATGAAGTCTTGCCCTTCCAAACGGAGATCGATGCAGATAAGCGTTTGGCAACGATAACCGCAACCGGACGAATTTATTCAAACTTTTTTAAGAAAGCACTATTGGACGTTGTATCCGACGAGCGGTATGACTCATCCTGCCGTCTTCTCGTAGACGTGACAGAAATACAGGCAATACCAATTGTTGACGATGCCAAAGACATGCATGAGATTTTCCAGGTTTTGAAGGACGTTTTGCGTGAGAAAATCGCGTTTGTTGTAACAAGCCCGGTCGTGCTGGCGATTGCAAAGCCCGTTTCCACCCTGGCGGCCCTAGAAGGTATCCAGTTCAAGATTTTCCGCACGAGGGAAAAAGCTGAGAAGTGGCTTGGAATAGCGTAAGTACCATTGGCCCCGTAAACTTGGGACCACGGCATCTTTGCCGGCTTAGATCGTCAAACTTTTACGGTCAAAGATCCTTATAGCCCCAAGGAACAGCACGGAAGAAACCCCGATGAGTATGAGGCCCGTAGTTGCAACATACGTATTGTCGTTCATTATCCTATCGATATTGATAAACTTATATATAGTAAGATATTTGAGCCACTCCAATTTCGAGCTGATTTCCGATACCATTTTTACCATCAGGAATATTGCCGGAATTCCTCCGCCGAATGCGATGGAGTTTCTCGTATCGCTAAACAGACACGAGAAGAAAAATCCAATGCCGCATATAACGGCGAGGACCAGATATGTTATGGCGTTAAGGGCTAGAAATTTGCCTACGTCCAGCATGCCGGGAAACATGGACACGCTCAGTGCAACGAGGATACCCACGTCCACAATAAATAAAAGCGCCAGGCTCACAAGGAGATAGAATGCCTGATTGGAGGCGATCTTAATCCGGGAGTTTGGTGTTGTGAGCAGGTACGCCATTGATCCGCTGTCCACGTGTTTTACGACCAGCTTATTTGAGGCAAGAACGATGTAAATGACAGGAAAAACGAGCATTATGAATCCGTACAAGTAGTGGGCCAAATACTCAGTCAGATTGGATCCCAAACTGTCAAAGCCAAACGCCTTAAGCATGCCTTCCGGCAGGAGCTTAAACATATCTTCCATTTTCTCAACGCTCGCGGGATCGTACATCGTGACGCTTGTTGACACATAAATTAAAAGGATCAGCGTTACAAATAGCCACGCTCCCCAGTTTGCTTTGATATTTGCGAATAATAATGCCTTAATCATCAGAATGTTCTTCTTCCTTTCCATAGTATTTCATAAATACGTCTTCCAGAGATTGTTGCTGTGAATACAAACCGACGACACTGCACTTGGCAAGGATTTCAAATAATTCTTTATAGTTATATCCGACAGTAATCTGGACTCGGGAATCTGATATTTTTTCTACTTCCAATCCGCTTTTCACAAGGATTTCGGTGTCGTTTGCGTCCGACATCGTGACGGTGTAGGTTTTTTGCTTCATTGAATTCAGAAACTGCACGTCCTCGATCGCCACGATCCTACCTTCTCTGATTATTCCGGCCCGGTCACAACTCCGCTGCACCTCCTCAAAAATATGAGAGGACATCATGATGGTTTTACCTCTGCCTTTCTCGTCATCCAAGAGATCCATAAAAGTGTTCTGCATAAAAGGATCAAGTCCGCTGGTCGGCTCATCCAATATGTAGACCGACGGGTCGTGCATAAATGCCGTTACAATCGCCAGCTTCTGCTTCATGCCCTTCGACATCTTCTTTATTTTGCCTTTAGTGTCTAAATCGAGACGATCGATGAGACCGTTGCGTATTGATAGATCCTTTGTGCCGCGCATCTCACCCATGAAATTCAGAAACTCGATTCCGCTCATATGGTCTAGAAAAGCCGTCTCGCCCGGCAGATAGCCGATGTTGCCCTGCAGTTTGATGGCCTCCTTTCTGCAATCCAAGCCATTTATTTTAGCGCGTCCCTGGTCGGCGTTGGCAAATCCCAACAAGTTTCTGATGGTTGTCGTTTTCCCTGCCCCGTTTGGTCCAAGATAGCCAAAGACTTCGCCTTCTGTGATTTTAAAATCCAAATTGAAGACCCCTTTGCCGCTCCTATACGTCTGGGTCAGATTACTTACTTCAATCATTGGACATTTACTCCCATTAGTTATCTAAAGCCGGCCGGCAAGTCCATCATCTTCCTAGTTCAATCCGTGGCGAATCCGTTTGTTTAAGAGAAAAAACACCAGCGCGGTAATCACGAGGATAAATCCGCTATTTCTCAGTATTAGGCCCCAAGTTGCCTCGTCCAAAATAATCGCGTCCAGCGCGTTATATGCCCAGTAAAAAGGAGACCAATAAAGCACTACGTGCCACCTGTCGGGGAGAAATATACCTCCAAATATCGAACCAAAAACCGGAATAAAAATCGTTTTAAAGCTTGCCACCGCGCTAATTGGTTCAGTATTCACTACGCCGATGCTGAATCCGATTATTAAGCCGATAAACGCTACGCTGATGAAAGACAGAGCGATCATGCCGTAGTTTATATATTCAAAACCGAGAATCCAGACCGTCCCAAACGCTCCGATGATGGGCACGAGAAAGGCAATCACGCTTTTGCCGATAACGAACTCGAGCTTTGAAATTGCGGCAACGTTTATAGCCGACAACGTATTGCTCATCTTTTCTTCAACCAAGCTCAGGGTGACCAACATGCCCCCAAATACTGCACAGAATATGATGAGGAAATTTGCCCCATGCTGTTTCAGGGGCGAGAGCTTCCAGCCGATATCAGAAATGCGTACATCCGCCTGAATGGGAACGTCCTCATTTTCAAGAGCGTTTACCAAACCTTGCAGCATCTCCCGGCCGCCGGTCGTTTCGTTGCCCTGTTGTATAATGGTGTAGCCGCTCGTGGTTTTGATTAACCCGAATATGTCGTCGGTCCTTTCCACCCGGGCGTTGATATCATCAACGTCGTCCAACTTTTCTACCTTTGCATACTCCTCGAGATATGCGACCACCCCTCGATCCATCGAAGGATCAACTGCAATTTTTATAGTGGTGGAACCTGCTCCCGGTATGATCGCCTTCAGAAGGAGCGCCAGGAGAAATGGCGCGATGGAAATATAGAGTATAAGGAAATCGCGCGTGCCGCTTTTAAAATCTCTGAGCGTTACAGCCAATATTCTTCTAAGCATATATGATTACTCCTTCACACCGTAAGGGTTTTTTTGAATCGCCAATTCGATAAGAGGAAAAACACAATACCGGCTAAAAGAAAGCCTGCAACATTCGTGTAAATGTATCTCAAGTTACTTACCTCATAGAAAGCCTCTCTAAAAGCAAACAGCATTGGATAAGATGGCAGGATTCGGATAATCAATGGCGAGAATGCGGGCATATAGTAAGATATGGCGGCAAAGGCAAGGATGATTATGGACATATAGAGCCACCCCATCGCTTTGACCATGGTGTCGAAGAAGCTTGAAATAAAAAGCCCAAGGGACGATCCAAATATGTTGAATGCGATAAGGAGAAAAATAAGATGCAGGTAATGCGCCTTTGCCCCGGCAATAAATGCCGTGGCCACAAGCCCGGACATTAGCCCCGTGACAAGCATAATGCCGACCTTGCTCATCAAGTAATGCCATACTTTGGCCGGTGTCACGGCAAAAGCTTTTATGGTTCCCTCGTCTTTATCAAGGAAGATATATGCCGCTATGATGAATAATCCCATAAATGCCGCATTCAATCCTAGAAAGACCGGTAGCATATTCAGTCTAACGGGAAGTTTTTCAACGTTTCCCTCGAGAGTAGTCACGGTAGTTACGTCCCTATAGCCGGGCATGCGGGCTGCAAAACCGGTTTCTATAGAGGTTTTTATAATATTCTTAAACTTCTGGCTTTCGTATCCCTGCAAGATATAATCGTATAGTATTTTTCCGTCTTGGAGGGAAACCGCCAATCCAACGCTGCTTCTATTGTCCGCCAACTCGGTCTCTACCTCCTCCCGGGATGAGAGGAGGTCGATTTCGTAGCCCTCCCTGGCAAGGGATTCTTGCGCAATTGCCCGGTAATTCTCCGGCAAATCAAGATGCGCAAAAACCTTGACGTTGCGGTCAAAGTTTTCCGGTACAACAAGGAGCAATATTGCGACAAAGATGAGGGCAAAACCCAGCTCGATGTAAATGTAGAAACTTTTGAGCGACAGTTGCAAATCTTTGAGAAAGCTGTATAGCAGTTTCATGCTACTGTAGCCCCCTACCGGTTACCTTGATAAAAATCTCTTCCAGTGTTGCCTCTTTTGTGTGCATTATTTCCACCCCCCCTGAGTTTACGATCTCATTCAGGTGTTTCCGGTCATTTTCGTCGATAAATGAAAGGCTTTCCTTTTTAAGGTCTCCGTTATTGCGGTACTCAACCTCCACAAGCCGTTCTCCGTGCTGGAGCTTGAGATTTCTCGGAGAGTCAATCAGTTTGATTTCTCCATCGATGATAAATGCCACGCGATCACAGAGCTCGTCGGCGACAAACATATTGTGAGTTGTCAGGAATACTGTGGTACCCCGATTTTTTTCCGCTTTTATAATGTCTTTGATAATACTGGCTATTGCCGGATCAAGTCCGGTGGTTGGCTCGTCAAGGAACCACATCTCCGGATTATTGAGCATACTCCGTATAAATGTCAGTCTGTGTTTCATTCCTTTGGAAAACTCGGATGCCCGTTTGGTTGCGACATTATCAAGACCAACCAATTCGAGAAGTTCCTTAGGATCTCTCGTGGGTACGTCAAAGAGCTTCCGGTAAAACTCGAGATTTTCGAGGGCCGTGAGTTTCCCATACACGTTGGACTGCTCAAAAGAAACGCCGATCTTGTTAAACATTGATCGTGTGACTTTTTTGACATTGTAATTTGCCACGGAGACTTCTCCTTTTTGCAGCTGGAGTAGCCCGGTGAGCACGCCTTGAGTTGTTGATTTTCCGGCGCCCGAAGGTCCGAGAAATCCAAACACCTCCCCCTTCGAAATCTCAAAACTCGCGTTTTTTACCGCATATTTTTCATCATTTGAGTAGGAATGATAGAGTCCGTCAACGCTAATCATGTATATTGTTCTCCTTGTCGTTAGATTCTTCTTTCCTCTGGGCTAATTCTTCAGATTGAGGATCAGAATGTTCGGCAGTCTGTTTTCCGTAGGCGCTTGCACCTAGGACCGTGCCGACATTCATTGATTCGAGGGCCGATGAAGGCACCAGTACCAGGCCGCCTTTGTTCCGCATGCTTTCATACACCATGTTCATTGCCCTCAACTGCAATGCAACCGGATCATCCCTGTACTGTTCCGCGGCTTTGCGGAACTCCGCAGCAATCTCCACCTCGGCGGATCCAAGGATAGTCCGGGATTTACGCTCCCTTTCCGCCTGAGCTTGACGGCTTAAGGCATCTTCTAACTCTTTTGGAATAATGATCTCCTTAAACTCCACCGAGATTATCGTTATTCCCCATGGATTAGTTTTTGCATCGACTATTTTTTGGATTTCACTACCAAGCCGGTCCCTTTCGCTGAGCAGCGTCGCCAAATCACTCGATCCGATACTTGCCCGTAGTGCAGTTTGAGCACTAAGGGAGACGGCCTGCTCAAAGTTTTCAACTTCAAGGATTGCTTTTTCCGGGTCCCAAATCATCCAAAACGCCAACGCATCCACATGCACCGGTACCGTGTCCCTGGTAAGGCTCTTTTCCGCGGAAAAGTCCGTCACCCTGATTCTCGTATCCACGTAGCCGGCAACCGAGTCAATCAAGGGAAACAGCAGTAAGACCCCGGGTCCACGTACTCTGTGGAACTTGCCCAAACGGAGCACGACAATTTTATCCCACTGACTGATAACCTCAAAACCAGGCGCGATGAGTAGACCCACGGTAAGGACCATGGCGGTGATCTGGAGGTTTGCATCAAATGCAACAGGTAATACTGCCCAAATACCCGCAATAATGGCGATTACTACCGGCCAGTAGGGAAGGACAAACAGGATTGCGGCGGCGCCAATCACCCCTGCCGCAACATATGCGGTACTATCGGCGTCGGGGAGCATAGAAACGAGCTCCTGAAATCCAAAGGCAAAACCGATGAATACCAATATCACCAGGGCCGAAATTGTATTAAATCTGAAATGCCCGCGCTGCTTGGAAACAAGGGTTCTACTTTTCTGAAATATTGGCTCGTCGGAGTGCGAGCCTACCGTAAATTTCATATTCCCGCGTCCTCCTTGAGGGAAGTGAGATAATCTATAACCTCGTCTACGACAAATCCATATGAGGAAGCTGTAGCAAGAAAAGAACGAATAAGTCTGCCGAGAATTTCATCGCGTTCTTCTTCAGTGAGCTCGATTTTTCTCTCACTGATAAATGTACCGGTGCCCTGCTGCGTATTTACAATGCCGCGGATTTCCAGCTCGTTATATGCGCGAGCGACGGTGTTTGGATTTATCTGAAGGTTTACGGCAAGTCCCCGCACCGTAGGCAGTTGGGCGCCCGTGCTGAGTCTCCCATCGGCAATGGCTATTTCTATCTGCATGATTATCTGCCGGTAGAACGGCACACCGCTTGTCGGATCGAGAATAAAATCAAGGCCACTTGCCTGCCGTTCCGCTGTCATTATGGTGTACCGGATATCCCCATTGTATTAAACATATAGTACAACAGGAATATAGGACAACGCTTAGCACACGTCAAGGGAATTTGCACTTTTTTTACTTGTTGTCATACTGTGAGGAGTGACAGGAGAGGTGACTATGAAAATCGTAATTGTGGGTGCAGGTAGTGAATCGTTCGGTCCAAAAATAATTCGCGATGTGTATCTCAGCGACGAGCTGAATCGTGCCGGAGTTGAGCTCGTGCTTATGGATATTGTCCCGGAGCATCTCACTAGGCGGGAGAAGTACGCAAACACGGTCGCCGAACGGATGAAAAGATCGCCGCGGATCACAAGTACCACCCGGCTGGACAAGGCCCTTCACTCGGCGGATTACGTGATAACTGCAATCGAGAGAGATAGATATCTCTATTGGTCTCAGGATTTTCATGTCCCCCGGCAGTATGGATTTATGCAAGTTTATGGCGAGAACGGTGGTCCTGGCGGGCTTTTTCATGCCCTGAGAAATATGGGGCCTATGATTCACATCGCTCGCCGCATGGAGGCTCTCTGTCCCGGAGGAATCTTGCTCAACTTCTCAAACCCGGAGAGCAAGCTATGTCAGGCTGTCAGCATGCTCACCGAGATAAGGGCCTACGGGCTCTGTCACGGGGTGTCTGGAGGTCGGCGTCAAATCGCCTCGTTTCTCCGGGTTCCCGTTGAGAGACTCGAGACAACCGCCTGTGGCATGAACCACTTCACGTGGTTTCAGACAATTCGTGACAAAACCACGGGTGAGGACTTGTACCCGGTACTTAGCGAGAATGAGCGACGCGCCGATCCCCTTGCCGATTGGGATGATCTGGCGCTTAGCCGGATCTGCTTGCGTACATTTGGGCTTTGGCCGTCCCCCGGGGCCAATCACATCGGTGAATATATTCGTTGGGCCCAAGAGTTTCTCGCGAGCAGCGCTCTGCAATACTATTACGATCCCGCGACCGGGCATCCCTGGGAGACCGGCAATGTCCCGCGATTCGTATACTCTCTCTCCAGCAATCCAACCGGGGTAGCGTTGTTCACAAAAAACGCCAACACCGATGGTGAATCCAAGGGTTCTGAGCATTCAGGCGACTTAGTCGATCTTTTACCAAGCGGCGAATTAGCGGTGCCGATCATGGAGGCTCTGTCTTGCGGCGCCAAACATGAGCTCGGGGCTGTGATTGTCCCCAACGGAGGCGCAATACCGGGAATAGACCCTGAGTGTGTGGTTGAGGTCCCGGCGGTTGCTGATGAAAACGGTGTGCGATCTGTGGCAATGGACCCTCTGCCTGAGGCAATTACGGCCATAGTACGAACACAGGGCAGTATCCAAAAGTTGCTGGTGGAAGCGTATGCGGACGCCTCCCGGCGAAAGCTCTTGCAGGCGATACTGCTTGATCCAACTGCACACTCGTATCGCAATGCTGTAGGACTTATCAATGAGATGTGTGAGCTGCAAAAAGATCTGCTGCCCGCCCTTGAATGGCAGTAATCTGTGCCGTGGGTTGGGCATAGGAAGAAGCGTTGAGCGACATTATAGATGGGACATTCTCAGCTCTTGTTCCCAGTTTACCTGTATATTGCTCAGCCTATTTTTCCAGAATGGCTTTTCCGATTCCATCCAGCCATCCAACATACTGCTCAACTCTGCGAGCTCATTCGGCAGCTCGGACGCAAGGTTGTTAAGTTCCGAGGGATCTTTATGGAGATTGTACAGCTCACCTGCATCGTGGCCCTCGAGGCGGATCAGTTTCCATTCTTGGGATCGCACAAAATACTGCGGGCTCGGAGGGTTTGACAATTCGCCGTATATTGCTCGCGAATCCGTCCCATCATGGACACTGGACAAATCCAGTGGTTTTCCGGCCAATCTGTCATCTTTGGAATTTACCCCCACCTGATCGAGAAAAGTTGGAAAAAGATCGAGTAGTGTGGCGATCTGGGACGTGACACCGTTGGCAATGCCCCCTCCGCCATGATGAAAGATCAGGGGCACCCGAGCACAGTCTTCGTAAAGCAGGTTTTTCCCCCAGATATGATGTTCTCCCAACGTATCACCGTGATCGGAAGTGATGATTATCAGAGTGTCATCGTATCTTTCCTGCTGTTTCAACGTATCTATTATCCTGCCGACTTCGGCATCAATCAGCGATACGTTGGCCAGATAATGAGCAATATTCTGTCTCCAGATTTCCGGTGGCACCTCTTGGCGCAGGCTCTGTTCTCCGGCGTAGAGGGTGCTTGGTTCCAACTTCTCGGGAAGCAGTGGCAAAGATATTTTGTCAGGATCGATCATTTGATCATGGGGAGGTGAAACGCAATAAGGATCGTGGGGAGCGTAAAAACTCACCGTCAGAAAAAATGGCAAACCTTTTGGCGCATTTCTAATAAATTTTGCGGCACGATTCCCGAGCCACGGCGTGGTCTGAAGCTCCGCGGGTACCTTTGAAATGTAAGGACAGAGGCGGTCGAGCAGGCCAAACTCTTCCCTCATGACCCCGGCCGCTCCCCCGGGTGCGTCCACGCGACCAAAGGCATCTCGAAATAGATGACCGTATCCGCCCGCTTTGAGATGCAGATAGTAATCATCGATTTCATATACGTGCCTTCCGTAAAAGTCGCACTGTTCCATGTGATGAAAGCCCATCATGTTGTGTCGGGGATAAAAATGATTCTTCCCGAGATGACCCGTATAGAAATCATGCATCGAGAGAATCGATGGCAGGGTGGTAATTTCCGGCTCAAAATAGACACCGTCAACCTCAACAGGATGTGGTGTGTGGGCCATCCAAGCCGGGTTTTCCATATTTCCCGTCTCATGGCAATGTTTGCCCGAGAGAAGCTGGGCCCGCGCCGGCACGCATAACGGGCTGGTGGAATAGCAGGTGTCAAATCGTAGGCCGGCACCGGCCAAAAGATCGATGTTTGGAGTTTTGACCTGGGCATTGCCGCAGCACCCTAAGGCGTCTGAACGCAGGCTGTCTGCCATAATCAACACAATATTCATTGGCTTGCTCGGGGCGCTCCGTATCTAGACTTTTCAGCCCCCATCCACATATCCGGATTAGACCCTATTTTTTCCTTCACTTTTTCAGTCAACCTTGTTATTTCCTCCAAAACCTGAGTCCGTACCGCTGCATCCGCCCCATGAACGTTTTGTATCACTTCATCCGGAGTTCGGGCCCCGCTCAGCACCGACACAACTTCATCTTTGGCCAGTAGCCACCCTATTGCAAGCTCCGGCAGGCTCGTTTTTTGATGGGCGGCAATCTCTTTAAGTGCCTCAACCGCTGCAAAAACTTCGGTCTCGCAACCGGCTTCTCCATGTTCGGCTACGCCATGTTTAGCATCGTAGAATCTGGTCACCTTGAGATAATTCGGCACCTCTTGAACTTTTGAGTACACACCCGTAAGCAGACCTTGGGCTAGAGAGCTGTAGGCAACAAGACCCAAACCCATGTTGACGGTTGCCGGTAGAACTTCGTATTCAATCGCCCGCCACAGTAGATTATACGGGAGTTGGTTTACTGCAAATAAATCCGCGTAACCGGTCGCCTTCAGCAAACCTAAGCTTGTCGGTCCAAAATTGCTGATTCCCAGACAGCGTACTTTGCCGGCTTGTAACAGACTATCGAGTGCTTCAACAGTTTCTTCCATGGGGACTTCCGGGTTGGGCCAGTGTATAGAGCCGACGCATAAACTGCTACTTGCTGCCGGCGCAGACTGCATTTTGGAATTGGCAGCCATGTTTTGCGCCCAATAGGCTGTT
>NZCE01000012.1 GCA_002688185.1 Spirochaetales bacterium | reverse complement strand
GTAAAGCACCCGCCGGCGCCCGTGGTCGCCGGGCATGAGATCGTGAGCGTGGTAAGGGCCGTGGGAGAGGACGTAATAAAAGTGAGGCCCGGTGACCGTGTAGTGCATGAAATTGTTACATTCTACTGCGGCACCTGCCCGGCGTGTCTTGAAGGAAGGTTCAATATCTGCAACACGATTCAACCCATGCAGGGAAGGGCACATTATGTTACCGGTGGCGGATTTGCCCGATTTACCATGTGGCCGGAAAATCAACTGCATCTCCTCCCGGATGGAATCGGGAGCAAGGAAGCTGTTCTCATGGAGCCCACCGCCGGCTCGGTACACAGCATCATTTCGAGGATGGGTGTAAGGGCGGGTGAATCTGTCGCCATACTGGGTCCAGGAGCGCGCGGATTGCTGCTTTTGCAGGTGTGTCGTGCAATCGGCGCCGGTCCCATTATTGTCACCGGGTTGGGGCGCGATGAGCCTTTTCGCCTTGCCATGGCAATGGATCTCGGTGCCGACAGGGTGGTTAATGTAGAACGAGAGGATATCAGAGAGGTTGTCGCCAATATGACGCGGGAAATCGGCGTTGATGTAGTGCTGGAGAACTCCGGGAGCCCGGAACCGATTGAAGAATCCCTCGACATAGTCCGAAAGGGCGGAAAAGTGCTCTGGGCCGGTGGCGGAATCCGCGGTGGCGTCACTGCGTCCATCGATACGTATAAAATTATTGTCAAGGAGCTTGACCTAAAGGGCGAAATTTCCCAGATACCGTATGACTGGCGCACCGCCATTCATCTACGAAAAACCCGGAAGGTGAAGCTCGAGCCCCTGGTAACGCACGTTTTTCCCCTGGATCGTTGGGAAGAGGGATTTACCCTAGCGGCTACCAGCTCCGAGTGTCTTCGCGTCGCCCTCCAGCCGTAAATAAGGAAAGCGCATGAGTGTCATTGCATCGCTGCTTGAGAATGTACCGATACCCAAAGTTTGCAGGATCAGCCAGAGGTTCGAGGGTTCAGAAATCCACGCCGTGGAGGAGGAGTTTCTCGCCCGGCTGCGGAGCAAGGGTGTCCTTGACGAGGTGAGGGCGGGACAGAGTATCGCCGTCGCCGTCGGGAGCCGCGGAATCGAGAATCAGCCCCTCCTCGTCAAGCTTATGGTGAATGAGATACAAAAACGTGGTGCTACAGTTTTTATCGTACCGGCCATGGGCAGCCACGGAGGGGCCACCGCCGACGGACAGCGTGGTATGCTTGAAGGTATGGGTTTTACCCCAGAGTATATTCAGGCGCCTATCCGTGCCACCATGGACGTTGTCCAGATCGGCACCTCTGAAAATGGTCTTCCGGTGTATATCGACCGGCTTGCGCACGCGGCCGATGGGATCGTTATTGTCAACCGGGTAAAGCCGCACGTGGCTTTTCGCGGCGAGGTGGAAAGCGGCCTTATGAAAATGTGCGCCATCGGTCTCGGGAAGCAAAAGGGAGCTGAAACCTGCCATAACCTCGGATTCGGACGAATGGCTGAAAATGTACCGGCCATTGCACGGGTCGTGATTTCAAAGGCAAATCTCCTCTGGGCCGTGGCGCTGATGGAAAATGCGTATCACGAGACCTGCCACATTGGGGTGCTCAAGAAAACCGAGATAGATGCTGTGGAACCGGGGCTTCAGCGGCGCGCCAAGGAACTTTCACCAAGGCTTCATCTTGATTCTCTTGACGTGTTGGTGATTGATGAAATTGGGAAAAATATCAGTGGTACCGGATTCGACACAAACGTGGTTGGCCGCTACCACACGCCTTACGCCGAGGGCGGACCCGACATTACCCGTATTGCTGCTCTGGACCTTACCGAGGAGTCACACGGGAATGCCAACGGCGTGGGAATCCTCGATTTCACCACAAAACGCCTCTTTGACAAAATGATATTTGAACAGACGTATCCAAACTCCCTCACATCAACGGTCCCAATGAGCGTAAAGGTCCCGATGGTGCTCCTAAACGACAGGCAGGCAATCCAAGCTGCTATCAAGACATGCAACATAGCCGAAAAATCAGTGGTTCGCCTTGCCAGGCTGAAAAACACCTTAAAGCTTGATTCCTTCCACGTCTCTACCGCCGTGCTTGGCGATGTTTCAGATCATCGAATGATGGCAATTGAAGGAGAGGCGGAAGAACTGCAGTTTGACGGGACTGGTAACCTTTTTTAGCCTTAATCGCCTGCATCAAGCCCGGACAATTCGCGGATCCAGATATTCCGAAACCGCACGGGGTCGCCGTGGTCCTGCAACTCGAGGGGCCCCACCCCATCGTGCGCGGCATACCCGGCAAGAGTTTTATGTCCTGTTTTCCCTAGGAGTTTTTTCCTGTGATGGAGCAATACTCCGTTGAGAAACACAGTGACGTAGGCGGGCTTTTTAACGGTTTCTCCGTCAAACTCGGGGGCTTCCCATACAATGTCGTACGAGTTCCATTCCCCGGGCTTGCGAATAGCGTTTGCCATCGGTGGGTACTGGCCGTATATTGCTCCCACAGAGCCGTCGGCGTACGTTGGATTCTCATAGCTGTCCAAAACCTGTATCTCATAGATTCCCATCAGAAACACACCGCTGTTGCCTCTGCCCTGGCTATCGCCCTTTACTTCCGCTGGTTCGGCAAACTCCAGGTGAAGCTGGACGCTGCCGAACGTCTGCCCGGTGTGGATCGCCCCGGTTTTTGGCGTCACTTCCATGTAGCCGTCCCTAACAATCCAAGCCGCGGCACCGTCTCTACCTTCCCAGGCTGAAAGATCGCTGCCGTCAAAGAGGACTGTTGCATCCGAGGGCGGACCATTATCGCCGCCGGGTGTCACGACCGGCGGTTGCGGGCGGTCGCTATCGTGTACATGGTAACCCGAATCTGGGAGGATAGGGGTGTCTTTGTAGCCGAGAGTTCCGTCTGCCATGATTTACTCCGAATTATATTGATTTAGCTGACGCTAAGAAAAACCGCGCCGTATGTCAACCCGACCACAAGCTAAACTATTCTTCCCAAAAACGCTCCACTATCACCTTTTCTTCCGTATAAAATGCTATGGCGGATTTGCCCTGCATTTTGATATCACATAACATCGAATTGCCCGCCCCGCCAAAAGGCAAGAAGGGCACCGGAGCGGGGATCCCAACATTCACGCCAATCATCCCCGGGTGTGCCTCGAGCTTGAACTTCCGCGCCCAATACCCGCTCCGGGTATAAATCGAGCAGGCATTTGAGTACTGATGACCGTTTATTATGCCGATAGCTTCATCGAGAGACTCGGTTTTCATAATTGAGACAACAGGCGCAAAAATTTCTGTACGATGAATCTCCATCCCGGGCCTTACATCCGTAAATACCGTCGGACCTATGTAATATCCTCCTTCTGAACCGTCAACCCTGATTCCACGCCCATCCAAAGAAAGAGTCGCACCTTCGCTGATTCCCTTTTCTATGGTCCGATGAATAAAATCCAGAGCACTTTTTGTGATAACCGGTCCCATCAGCATTGGCTCATTTTCTACTGCCGGATCGAGGGGATTTGCCACAAGGAAATGCTTGGAGTCCTCAATGAACCGCTCACAAACCCTCCGATACATTTCATCGCCCACGGCAACAATCACCGAAGAGGCCATGCAGCGCTGACCGGCGCATCCAAAGCACGAGGTGCTCATGTTGCGGATCAACTCATCTATACGAACGTAATCAGGCATCACCACCAGATGATTCTTTGCGCTGCCCATCGCTTGATACCGCTTGCCGTGGGCGACGCAATTGGCCGAAACGACTTTACAGGTCGCTGTTTTTCCTACAAACGATACCCCGGAAACATCGGGATTCTCGACCAATGATACCGCGGCCCCTTTCTCTCCGGTGACAACGTTGAATACACCGGCCGGGAGTCCTATCTCGTGAACGTGCTCCGCGAGGGCCTCCACGGTAAACGGCACAAGCTCCGACGGCTTGAGGATAAATGTATTCCCGGTGGCGATGGCGTAGGGAACGAACCAGAACGGTGCCATAGCCGGAAAATTGAACGGTGTTATGGCGGCAAAAACACCTTTCGGCAGCCGCAATATTTCACCGTCGATGGCTTGGGCGGTTCCAACCATCTTCTCGCCGTTTTGAAGAATCGGAACGCCACAGGCTGCCTCTATATTCTGGTATACCCGTTTGAGCTCGGCCCGGGAATCGGCGAGGGATTTTCCCATTTCCTCAGTCAGAATCCGGGAAAGCCTTTCTTCATCTTTCTTCAGCCGCTCAACCAGACTGTAAAGGAACTCGGCCCGCCTTGGTACGGGTGTCGTGCTCCATCCCTTATATGCCCCTGCCGCAGCCTTGACGGCGGCGTGCACGTCCGCTCCCGATGATAACGGGGCCCTGCCTATTACCTTTCCGGTGGCGGGATTCTCTACATCCAAATATCGACCGTCTTTCGGCTCGACCCACTCGCCGTTTATATAGTTTTTCATGTCATGTATTTGCACCTGGAACCCTCCACATACGACAGTTTAGCAAGCATACCATAGGTTGCGCCGCATCAGGAATGGCGAGTCGACCCCGGGTTGAGGTACTCATTGAGTTTGGGCTATGGTCTCTGCGGGGGATGATAGGGATGAGAGCGGTGTTGCTCGAAGATTATGGCGTTTTGAAGCTCATAGAAACTCATCGGCCGGAACTTACCGGTCAAGACCAGGTGCTCGTTCGAACCTCCGTGGTGGGGGTATGCGGCTCGGAGATACACGCGTTTAACGGCAGCCACCCTTTTAGAGAGCCTCCCGCGGTCATGGGACATGAAATAGTCGGTATCGTGGCCGAGGCGGGCTCTGACTGTTCCTCGATAAAACCGGGTGATAGAGTCACGGTCGATCCCCAATGGACCTGTGGTACCTGCTCATGGTGTACATCGGGCCGGCACAATTTGTGCCCAAAAAAGACTGTTTTGGGAACCACGGGCTGGTCCGGCGGATTCGGCGAGTATTTTGTTATCCCTGAAAACAGGGTGTACCCTCTGCCGCCAGGAATGTCGGATTCCGAGGCGATTCTGATAGAGCCTCTCAGCGTGGGAATGCATGCATCACGCAGGGCTGCGGTCAGAGATGGTGAGAAAGCGGTGGTTTTCGGCAGCGGAACCATCGGTTTATCCACTATTGCAGCGGCACGGGTATACGGAGCGGCAACCGTAGTCGCGGTAGACTTGCTGGATCATTGCCTCATAGCCGCGACGAGTGCCGGCGCGACGGCGGCCGTTCACGCGGGCGCAGTAAGTGCCGATGACCAAATCAGATCATACGTGGGCAAAGATGGGGCGGACGTGGTTTTTGTAACGATCGGCATACCGGCCGTGTTTGAAAAAGCATTGTCCTTGGTCAGGCCGGGCGGCCGGATTGCCATGATAGCTCTTTTTGATAAACCGGTTTCGTTCGAGCCCTTCGACATAGTGGGTAGTGATGTTTCCATACTTGGAAGCCAGATGTATAGCGACATCGACGTGAAGGATGCGATATCCGCCCTCGTGGAAGGAAGGGCTGCAATTCAACATTTAGTCACCCATGAGCTGCCCATCGAAGAGGCCCGGAAAGCATTCGATCTCACAATCTCAAAAAAGGACAACGCAATAAAAGTCGTGTTGCTCCATCGGTGATTCGATGCAAGGAGGGGGAACAAACTTGGAACCCGAAGTACGATATCACATGCTCAGACCCGGCGAGATCATCCGCAGGAGGGCGGAGTGCCCGGTTGTATATATACCCATCGGCACAATCGAGTGGCACGGTCTTCATAATCCGGTGGGAGCCGATTCGCTGCAGGCAGAAGGCCTGGCCGAACTGTGTGCCACACGGGGCGGCGGGTTGGTATTTCCAACCCTCTACTTTGGAGAAAGCAGATCCGAGAGTTTGATGGAGGCGAATGCGCAGGACCGGGAGGCAATCGCCTCAGAGATGAATCTTCCGCCGGACAACTTTCTCCCCGATCGCATGCCGTTTTCCCCAATAGACCAGGCGTTCAACTACGAAAAGCTGTTGATCCATATATTGGCAGAGGCGATGTCGTTAGGATTCAAGGTGGGCGTGCTGGTTGCCGGTCATTACCCGCTTATTGACCATGCGCGCACGGCAGTCCTCAAGTTTAATAAATGGAGGCCCGCGCGGTATGGAGGGATGCTCGCCTGGGCCTGCATCGATTATGAGTTTTTATCGGATACTTACGATTGCGCCGGAGACCACGCGGCGGGGTGGGAAACATCCCATCTTCTTCACCTCCATCCCGACCGTGTCGACCTCTCTGTTCTGCCGAAGAAGGGCGAAAAACTTGTCGGGGTCGGCGGCAAGATGACACCCCAAGATGCGACTGCGACATTTGGTAAAGAGATTCTCGACGCATCCGCAGAGGCAATTATACGAGAAGTCTCACACAGGCTCGCTAACCGCGAGACTTATCACGGTCACGGAAACAGCCTCAAAACCGGACTTTGGCGCAAGTGAGGCCGGCTTATTGCACCTAACGCTGTTTCTTGGATGGTGGGACGATCGGATAACTTCCTGTGAAATCAAGAGATATCTTTATAATTTCATTGACCCGATGAAAGGATTCGCATTAAGTTTCTTATAGTGTCAATGTAGATACGGAGTATGCCCACATGAAAGCCAAATTGCTAATTTTCTCCATTATCACCGTTTTTGCGTTGCCGGTATTCTCTCAGGTAATTGAGCAGCAGGCGATCGACGGCGCCACACTCCCTGAGATTGAGCCGGAGGATCAGGGCGCGGGTTTGGCTTCTTCGTACTCATTGGACGATGTACTGGGCGATTTTGAAGTGGTGTGGAAATCTCTATCTGACTTTTACGTAGACCCCGAGTTTGCGGAAAAAGATTGGGATGCCTTGAAAGACGAGTATCAGACGAAGATCGAGGAATCAGAAGACGCCGCCACCGGCTACATGGCGGTCGCTGACATGATAGAAGCGATTGAGGCCTTCAATACATACGTTGTCCCGCCGTGGATCACCCAAGCGACAAGTGAGGGATCATCCGATATTGAGCTTGAGTATGCCGGGGTAGGGATTCTGTTGCAGGAGCTCGAGACCGGAGAGGTTATGGTGCTGAGCGTGTTCTCGGATACGCCCGCGGAAAATGCGGGCGTGCTGCTCGGGGACGTGATTGTGGGAGTGAATGACTGGCGCGTTGCCGGAGAAAATCCGGTATCACTCATCTCAGAACGTGTACGTGGGCCGGTGGGGACTGATGTCACCCTTACCCTTAAGGATCCGGACGGCGCGGAGCGTGATTTGGCGATTACCCGGGCAAAAATAGATTTGAGGCCAACCGTAGATGACAAATTCGTTGACGGCACCGTTGGATACATGCGTATCCCGGTACTTTCTGATGAGCTTGTGGACGCGGCATCAAAGGCTTTGCCAAAACTGCTGTCTACCCGCGGGCTTGTGTTGGATTTGAGGGGCGTGTCGGGTGGAAGCTTGGAGGCCACCATTAAGGTGGCGCAATGGTTCCTGGGTACTGCCCAGATGGGAGGATTTGTGTCCCGGGAAGGTGCATACCCCTTGCCATTCAGAGAAGACTCAATCGCCGCATATCAGCGCCCCGTGGTGATAGTTGCCAACTCACGCACCTACGGAGTTGCGGAGATACTGGCAACCATTATGCATGACTACAAGCGGGCCCGCATAGTGGGAAACGTCACCCAGGGGGGATTTAGTATTGGCAGATTTGTAGATCTTCCGAGTGGGGGATTATTCCATATTACTGTCGGGTTGTACGTCAGCCCTAGGGGCGAGCTTTTACCGGCAAAAGGGATAGAGCCGGATAATCTTGTTGAGTATCCGGATCTCCAAACCTTGCGATCCGGAAAAGACGTTTTTCTCGATGAAGCGGTACACGTTTTGAGGACTAATCCCAGGCTGTAGCCGTAATTGCTGTAAATTGTTGTGCATAGCGGACGTGCACGGGAGAGGATTTTTCATGTTGGCAAATTATCGTTTGGCAAAGTCAGAAATCGTAATTGCTTTGCTGCTGTTTAGCGCAGCGTTTGTATGGGCCGCGGCGGGCGTCCCCGCGGCGGGCGTCCCCGCGGCAGCACCCATCGGCCGAGTAGCTCCCGAGAGTCTTCCAGGTGGTTCAGCGACCGAGAACGCTTCAGTTATTGATCCATTGGATCAGCAGGATTTTCCCGAGGAAGCGGCAACCCTACCAAGCCCCCGTTCCAGAAGATCTACACTCAACCTAGTAGATGTAGATCGATTTGTCCGACGCTTGGAGTCCGATAGACGTCTGCTATCTGAGATTAGGAAGGAAGTGCCTGAAGCCAGACTCGAGGCTGAGATGTATTTAAAACGTCTGAAGGATCTCGCTGCGCGGTCGGACCCTGTTCGTTTGGTTCCCCTCGTCAATCGTGTTATGGAACAGGCGCCTATATACTTTGACTGGATGGATCGGGAGTATGAAAATGAGGAAGAGCGGGCGATGGAATACTATGTCGGCGGCGCGCGGGGATTCAACTACGCGTTGGAATCCTTTAAGAACGCGGTGATGATGACGGTAATAAATCGGCTAGATATCGCAGCGCGCGTTATAAAAGAGCTTGACGCGGACTCAATACAGTAAAAATACATTAACAGGAGAAACTTGTATGAGAACTGCAGGGATACGAAGATCCTTGTCATGGGCGACATTTATGCTTTTGGTGGGCGCATTGTTGCTCACACCGATGGTCGGATTTGGAGACATTGAAGTACCGACAAAACCAAGCAAGGATATAGGCCCGCCAAACCTGGATCTCATGGAGAACTTTAAACATGTTCTCTCGGGGCGGCCTTGGCTCATTGCCGAGGGAATAGATCCTGGCATTAGAACACGACCCGAATGGTCTGCATTGACCCGATTGGATTGGCGGAGTAACGGCGGAATGAACGCCGGAATGGGCACACCTGCTCTGCAGGCTGCCGGCGGCTTTTTGGTGCCGTACCGGAGTGCCGCGCCCGCCTTTAGCAGGGATCTCCTTATCAGCCGTGATTTCAGCAATTCTCCGATTCAGACCGAGCCCCATATAGCCGTTGATCCGGATGACCCGGACCACTTGGTTGTAGGGTTGATTGACTACAATTTTCCGTCAATAACCACTTATGTTTCCATGGACGGCGGCGCGATGTGGGAGGGCCCAAACCAGGGAGGATATCTCCCGGACGACCTTGTCTCCGGTGGCGATCCTGTTCTTGATTTTGACCGAGATGGAAATGTTTATATGGCAACTATTTCCATCGGTGTGGAAGAGTTCACAGTAGGCCCCGTTGCTACCAGCTCCCTTGTGTCGAGTATTGCGGTGGCAAAATCAGAAGACGGCGGGTATAAGTGGCAACAGATTGTGTCAACCGCAAGAAGCGGCGTTAGCATAGCGGATCAGCAGATTGATCCGAGCGGCAGATTACGGGGGACGGTATCTATCGGATTTCTCGATAAGCCTTGGATGGAGGTCGGCCGACACCCGACCAATGCCGGAGCTGACGTAATATATGTGACATACACGCACTTTGAGGTGTATTACGACATCATTTATACCGGGGAGCTCCCGATACTGTTGTCCAGGGAGATGGCGACCACCGTGAAACTGGTTCGTTCCGACGATGAGGGAGAGACGTGGACTGATCCGCTTTCGGTGAGCCCGACGGTACGCCGGGTGTTTGGTTCGGTGGACTCAGGAGACGCACCGGGCATGTTTGGCAGCGATCGGACGTTGCAAGGCGCGAGACCGGTTGTAGACAAGAATGGGAATCTCTATGTGGCGTGGCTTGACAGCACTGACGACGGCAGCATGGAGGGTTTGGGTGAAATGTACGCCTCCCGGTCCGAGGACGGCGGAAAAACATTTTCAACCCCGGTTATTGCCGCGGTTTTTAACGAATTGCCTTTTAGACCGAGAACCGCCTATTTTCGGTACTGGGGTTCGTCGTTCCCCCGCATCGCCGTGGGTAACTGGGGAGAACTGTACATCGTATATACGGCACGACCGATTGAGAAACCGAGTGATGACGGCGATATCTTTTTTATCCGTTCTCTCGATAAGGGCGAAACATGGTCAAACCCGATTCTTCTCAACGATGACGAATATGATGCTCTGCAATTTTTTCCGGAGATAGCGGTGTCCCCCGATGGGACGATCCACGTGATGTGGGCCGACATGCGGGATGATCCGATTCAGACCAGATACCACATGTACTATACCCAATCGAGCGACCGGGGATCGACCTGGGGATTTGAAATTGAAGATCTCGGTATCAGAAGCGGTGATGCCCGGGTCACGGATTTTGCGTCAAATCCAAACAAAGGATTTCCCTACGGGTTATTTATAGGCGATTATTTTGGTATGGCTGCCAGTGATGAGGACGTGTATATGGTGTGGGCCGACACCCGGCTCGGCGAGTTCGGGGGGGTGAATCAGAAGATTGGATTTACCCGCAGGCGCGCCATCAGACGTCCGGATATTTTTGTATCACCATCGGCAGGTCCGGGAGGTGAGAGCATCACAATTCAAGGCTTCAATTTCCAGCCGGATATGAACGTCATGATTCAGCTTGCCGATGCGGCAATCGCTACGGCGAGAACCAACGCCGACGGGAGATTTACCACCGGCATCTACATCCCGGTTACCGGCGAGGGTCCTCAGTCCATCAGAGTGTTTGATGAGTCCGGTAACTTTGCCTCCACTTCGTTTTACACCGAGTTCGGGTTTGGGAATATCGAACAGCTCTATCAGGACCTTCTGAGAAAGCTTGATGATCTGAATCAGATCCTGGAGTCTGAACGATGACAAGCAAAAAACACCGAATTGCCCCGGCTTTGGCATTTCTGTTCTTTTTTGCAGCTTTTTTCGTGTGGGCTGAAGTTCCTCATGATAAACCGGGCCCTGCCGTTGACCGGCTTATGTTTCGCGCATTTGATGTAGATCGCGCATCCCGCGATCTTGAAGCCGGCAACATGGATCTGTACCTTTTCAGCCTGAAAACCGCGGCCGCGGAGCGTTTGCGCGGCGACAAAAGATTTCAGCTCTTTGAAGCGCCGGCATCCACCGTCTCTTTGATATTGAATCCCGCTCCGGCCCCAGAGGGCGAGCTCAACCCATTTGCCATCACCGAGGTGCGGCTGGCAATGCAGTATCTGGTGGACCGGGAGTTTATCGCGAGGGATATCTACCGCGGGATGGCCTTGCCGATGACATCTCATGTAAGTCCGCAGGACTACGACTACCTGACTATCTTCGACATCGAGAAGGAATCCGGGATCTTTTACGATCCGGAGTACGGACGTGAGCAAATTTCAAAGGCCATGCGCGAGGCGGGCGCGGAGCTGTCCGGCGGTCTTTGGAGTTATCAGGGCCAACCTATTCGTATTCGTCTCATTGGACGGGTAGAGGATGAAAGGAGAAATATCGCCGATCTGGTGAGGACGGAGTTGGAGTCGGCCGGCTTTATGGTTTCGGTGTCCTACCGCACGTTTGCCGCCGCAGTCTTTTCGGTCTATTCGAGTGATCCGAGAAGCTTCCAGTGGCATATCTATACGGAAGGGTGGGGGAGATCCGCACCGTCGCGGTACGATTTCGGCACGGTGAACAGCATGAATGCCCCGTGGCTGGGAAATATGCCGGGTTGGCAAGAGATTGGGTTTTGGCAATATACTCATTCCGAGCTTGATAAAATAGGCAAGCAACTTTTCCGCGGCGAGTTTGCAAGCTTGGAAGAACGGAATCAGATTTACCGGCGGATGACGCAGCTTGGGCTCGATGAGTCGGTACGTATATGGCTTGCCACGGCGGTCAACAGCTTTCCAGCAAGAACCGACGTGAGCTCGATAACACGAGATCTCGTTTCAGGTGTTCGGTCTCCGTGGACCCTTAGAGAAGCATATATTCCGGGACAGAGCGAGCTGACTACCGGCCATCTCTGGGTGTGGACCGAGCGGACCACGTGGAACCCCATCGGCGGTCTCGGTGACGTTTATAGTGTGGATATTTGGCGAAATCTTCAAGACCCGCCCATGTGGAATCATCCGTTTACCGGCATTCCGCAACCCATGCGATTGACTTATGACATAGATACCGCCGGCCCGGGGGGAAAACTTTCGGTGCCGACAAGTGCGGTCACCTGGAACGCGGATACCGATACATGGGATTCGGTAGGCTCCGGAGTACGCGCTACAAGCAAGGTTGTTTTCGATTATTCCAAGTACTTTCAATCTAAATGGCATCACGGAAGACCCATCGATATGTCCGACGTAGTGTACTCAATTGCGCAAGGATATGAGTTGGCTTATGACAAAGACAAGGCGAGGATCGAGGTCGCCCTGGGAGTCACCTCTCGGCCGTTTCTCGAAACATTTCGGGGCTATCGGGTGGTTGGTGACAACCGACTCGAGGTGTATGTAGACTACTGGCATTTTGAAGAGAACCATATAGCTTCTTATGCGAGCTCGACGGGGTTGAGCATGCCATGGGAGATTCTAGCCGCCATGGACGATTTGGTATTCAACCAGAGACGTGGGGCATACAGTGATACCGCATCTTCCCGGTTCAACGTTCCATGGATCAGTCTGGTGATGGATAGAGATGCGAGACTCGTAGAGCGGACCCTCAGGACATTCGCCAAGGATAGAGTAGTACCGGAGGGCATATTTTCGATGGGAAATAGGACCCTCACGGATGTGGGAAAGGCGCTGGCCCGGTACGACGCGGCGATGGGCTGGTTCAAAGAGAAAGGCCATCTTGTCATCAGCAACGGGCCGTTTTTTCTCGAGCGATACGATCCACCGGCACAGTATGCGGAGCTCAGGGCCTACAGGGAGCCCTCATATCCCTATAAGCCGGGAGATTGGAACTTCGGCACGCCGCCCACTATTGAGATATTGAAAACCACGGCGGAACGTATCACGGCCGGGAGAACGGCGAATATCGAGGTTTCGGTAAACGGTCCGGGCCGCCTCGGACTTAAGTATCTCCTAATCGACCCGGCAACACGCACCGTTGTTGAAGACGGTGCGGCCAGATCCTTTGGAGGCAGAGATTCGTTCCTCATTACCTTGCAGGGCCGGGTCACAGGGGATCTTTTTCCGGGTTTGTATCAGTTGGTGCTGGTCGCCTATAGCGATGCTTTGGCGGTGGTATCGGAACGGATTATCGACCTTGATATAGAGTAGCAGAACTCGGAGCCGACAAGAGCATGTTTGCAGTCCGTGCGCTGATAGTACGTATAATTACCATGCTCGCCGTTCTGCTGGTGGTTCAGATACTGGTAGTGATTACCCTCGGAGCGACAGGCTATTCGGATCGTATGCTCGAGGCGATTATCGGTGAGGCGATACGGGGGATGCGTTCGACCCTTGCTGAAACAATACGGGATCCGGATGCCCTCGAGCGGGCGCTGCGGACGCAGCGGCAGGAGCTTGCCGGATCATACGGGTTGGATCGACCGTGGTATGCTCGTATGCCCCGGATGGTGCTCCGAGTGTTCAGCCTCGATCTCGGTGAGGCCCATACCTTGAGAAGCTCGAAAGGCAGCAACCGAGTGGCAGAAATCGTCCTCGAGCGAATACCAAACTCAATGTTGCTTCTCACAACATCACTGTTTTTTACGGCCATAATCGGTATTACCGTAGGCGTGAGGCTATCGAGCAGACCCGGGACGACCGTTGACCGGGCGGTTTCAAGCTTTTCGGCTATCTCCTTTGCCCTTCCCGCTTGGTGGGTGGGCATTCTTCTCATTTTGGTGCTCGCGTTTCGATTTCCCATATTTCCTTCCGGCGGCATGTACTCCGCGCCACCTCCGGAATCGGGCTTCCCTCGCTTTTTTGATCTGCTTTGGCATGCTCTACTCCCGATTTTTACCCTCGTGCTGGTGAGCCTGGGCCCGTATATCTATGTTGTTCGAACCATGACTCTCAATGTTGCGCAAGGCGACCACGTCACTATCGCCCGGGCAAAGGGGCTGTCTGAGGGAATGGTTTCCCGCCGTCACGTGCTACGTGTGGCCGCCCCGCCGATTGTGACCGGGCTTATCATGGGCTTTGCGGGGACACTTGGAGGCTCAATATTGGTTGAAACGGTATTCAACTGGCAGGGCATGGGAAGACTCTACTATGAGGTTATTGCCGGGACTCCGGATGAAATGGTCATTGTGGCGCTTACGTTCGTCTACACCTTGCTGTACGTTGTGGCACGAATCATACTCGAGGTCCTCTATATTTTTCTCGACCCAAGGGTACGGTACCGTTGACATGAGATTCTGGGAGATTCTCGGCGAGCTCTGGAAAAACGCGCCCGGCAAAATAGGCATCGTACTGCTATGTCTTCTCCTCGTTGTGTCGATTTATGTCGTATCAACATATCCGCGGAATTTCGGGGCCACTCGCTGGAGCAATCCGTCGCTGTGGGCCGATAATCCCAAGAGCGTTCCGCCGGCGTGGACAAACGCCTTCAACCGCGTCAAGGGATTTGCTCACTATACAATCGAGCTTGCTGAACCAGATGAGGAGAATGAGACCCGCCGGGCATTTGAGCAACGCTATTTTGCCGATATTTTATTTCAGGCCGATACGCCACCATCTTTCATCTCGTACTCATTACGCGACGTAAAGTTTCATCTCAGACCGCCGATTATATCGATTATGTTTGAGCGACCTGACGGGCATGAGCTTATTCTCCGTCGACATGTGATTGCCGGTTCAAGGCGAGGGGAGGAGGCCCCGTATAAAAGACATAATGAGCAGCCCCTCCGCGCGGTGCTTGGCTCGAGCGATCAGCTTATAGATGACGTAATACAGTTATACGCCGATGAATATCAGTACGATCTTTCCCGCCAATTTGTAAGAGACAACATGGAGGATGTGTTGTTTGGAATACCAGAGATCGATGCCGCGGAGGGCGGTATTGCACCGTTGCGGGGTGCATACCGCATTACCGTGAGAATGCTCGCAAATCACGCGGAGGACATCATGGGACCTGTTAAAATCGTACTGGCTGGTACGGTTTACGGCCCAATGGGTACTGACGCATTGGGTCGTGATCTTGCCGAAGGGCTGCTCTACGGGCTGCCCATCGCCCTCCTTATTGGTATATCGACTTCAATTATCAGCACCATGATTGGCATGACTTTGGGAATGACAAGTGGATATCTCGGCGGAAAGACCGATGTTGCGATACAGAGGGCTGCGGATATCGTGGCGAACGTGCCGGTATTGCCGCTGCTGATTTTCCTCGCTCATGGCGGGGCCCCTTCCCCAAGCCAGCAACGCGCAGGGTGGGATTCATCCGTGGAAAAGAGCGAAGGCGCCTCTACCCGGCAGCGTTCAAACACGTGCGGGCAGCGATCCTGAAACCGGCATCCAGTCGGCGGAGCGACGGGATCGGGCGGCCCTCCGGTTACAAAATGGGGCTGTTCGCCTCCGTGGAGCCGCGGAATACTCGCTAGCAACTCCTGCGTATACGGGTCCCGAGGCGATAATAGCACCTGTTCCAAGGACCCGATCTCCCGGATTTGCCCGGCGTACATGACAGCCAAGGAGTCGCACAGGTCGCTTGCCAGGGCAATATCATGGGTTACAAAAATCATAGAAAGCCTGCGCTCACTTTTGAGGCGTTTAAGCAAGTTCATAATTTGCGCCTGGACGCTTACGTCAAGGGCCGATGTGGGCTCATCGAGTATTACGAGAGAAGGTTTGAGCGTAAGTGCCATGGCGATGGCGGCTCGCTGTTTCATTCCACCGGACAGCTCGTGGGGAAACCGGTCGTAGGTATCGATAGGGAGGCCCACGGAACGCAAAAGCTCCTCGATTTCCCGCCGAGCCTCGCGACGTGAATGACTTCTCTCGAGGAGCAGCCGCTCGGCCAGCTGGCGGCCGATTTTTAGGACCGGGTTGAATCCGTTCATGGCTCCCTGGAAGACAACGGCGATCTCTTTCCATCGCACATCCCTCCGGAACTGGTCGGCACCGAGAGCCATAATATCCCGCCCTAAGAGAACCACATTCCCCTGGTAGACCGCGACATTCCGTGGCAGTACTCGCGTAAGACCCATGATAAGGCTCGACTTCCCGCTTCCGGTCTCGCCGATGATTCCGAGAGCTGTTCCGGGTTCCTCCATGGTGAAAGACACCGAATCCACCGCCCGTACAGGCCCCCGGGCACTAGAATAGTGTAGCTGCAGATCGGTTGCCTCTAAAAATGCCACGAACGTCTCCCTCGTAATCGAGGATCAACCACCGGCTCCAAGCCCAAAGCAAGGAACATAAATGTCACGGCTGTTATTACGATTAGCAGCCCGGGGGGAATGACCCACCACCAATATCCGAGAAACACCGCGCCGGTGCGAAAACCATATTCCAATATTTGGCCCCACGTGGGGATGGAAGGGTCGCCAAGTCCCAAAAAACTTAAGCCAGACTCCGCGAGAATTGCCGCCGGTGCAAAAAACACCAACTGAGCAAGTACGTACGATGCCGTGTGTGGAAAAATGTGGCGAAAGATTATTCTTGCGCTGGACGCACCCAGGGCGCGACTCGCCTCGACCTCCTGACCGGTCCGGAGTTGGAGCACCATGGTTCGAACCATTATGGTTAGGCCGGGCCAACTGAATGCCACCAAAACCAATAATATGATCCAGAGTTTTGATCCGCCGATAAACACGAGGAAAATCAGCAGCGGCAATACCGGCACGTTCGCCACGATATCCGCAGCCCTCTGTATCGCAACATCGGTCTTTCCGCCGAGATATCCACTTGTCATTCCCAAAGTCATGCCAATCATGGTGCTGATAATTGAAGTCGATATACCAATAAGGAGGGCGATGGGCAGCCCGTAGAGCAGCCCTTCGGCAAGATCACGACCCAATGCGTCAGTACCCATTGGGCCGTAAACCGTACCAGCCAGTACGATTTTAACAGGTCCCATGATGTCCTCCGCGTGATTTGCGAGCATTCTCACGGTAATGCGGTATGCACCCCGCAACGGTGCAATACCGCCCTCCGCGGCATCGATCTCTGGTATTCCAAACAACACATCCTCCATGTTGTCTCTTACAAATTGGCGGGAAAGATCGTACTGATATTCATCGGCGTATAACTGTATTACGTCATCTATAAGCTGATCGCTCGAGCCAAGCACCGCGCGGAGGGGCTGCTCATTATGTCTTTTATACGGGGCCTCCTCCCCTCGCCTTGAACCGGCAATCACATGTCGACGGAGAATAAGCTCATGCCCGTCAGGTCGCTCAAACATAATCGATATAATCGGCGGTCTGAGATGAAACTTTACGTCGCGTAATGAGTACGAGATGAAAGATGGTGGCGTATCGGCCTGAAATAAAATATCGGCAAAATAGCGTTGCTCAAATGCCCGGCGGGTCTCATTCTCCTCATCTGGTTCAGCAAGCTCGATTGTATAGTGAGCAAATCCCTTGACGCGGTTGAAGGCGTTTGTCCACGCCGGCGGAACGCTCTTGGGATTATCGGCCCACAGCGACGGATTGCTCCAGCGAGTGGCCCCGAAATTCCGCGGATATGTTGATACGACATAAATCGACACAACGAGGAGAAGACATAGCAGTACGATGCCTATTTTGCCGGGCGCGTTTTTCCAGAGCTCGCCGAGAATCTCCCAGAATCTCATGTCAACGGTACCGTACCCTTGGGTCGAGAAAAATATAGAGGACCTCGAGTATGATTCGTGCCACAACGTACAGCAAGGTGTAGACGAACGTAAGCGCCACAATGACCATTTCATCCGGAGTCCCGGCAATAGCCTCATAGTAGAGTCTTCCCATGCCCTGCCAGTTGAATACCGTTTCAACCAATATTGAGCCTCCAAGTGTCCCCGCAAAGCCCATGATAAGCCCGGTCACAATCGGCGGGGCGGCCACACGTAGCACGTGACGGCGGGAAACCATTCCCTCAGACAGCCCCTTTGCCCGGGCGATAGTGACGTGGTCGCCTTGCGCAACATTGAGAGTCATGGTTCGAACAACATAGATATACGGGCCCAGGCTCACCAGCACGAGGGTAAAAATCGGGAGTAGAGCATGCCAAAGCAGATCAAAAAAGCGAGGGAAGCCCGATTCCGGAGGTGGCGCGGAGTACATGCCGCCGGAAGGAAATATGGGAAATCGAAACGCGAGCACCAAAATGAGAAGAATGCCCACCCACCAAGCGGGAAGGGCAAAGGAGATAGCCGAAAAGCTTGAAACCGCCCGGTCAACGGTCGTCCCGGGTCTGCTCGATAGCCTCACGCCTACGGTAATACCGATTATGGCCGTAAAAAACAGTGATGTTGTGAGAAGCAACATTGAGTTTGGTATTCGCTCGAGGACGATTTCTGCCACTCGGTTGCTGCCTTTCGAGCTTCTCAAGGTATGGGCCTCACCGAGATCGAGGCTGAACACTCGGAGCACCATCCGGGGCATACGAGCATACCACGGTCGATCCAACCCGTATGATCCGGCAAGCTCCTGCCGCTGCGTCCGCAGCGCCCGCTCGAGGGCATCCGGATCCCGTATTGTTTCAGCAAGGGTCGAACGCATCCCCCGTATCGCCTCACCGATAATCGCCTCGAGCATACGATCCGAATAGCCTGTCGCTCCGAGGGTAATCACTACCAGTATCTGAACCACCAGCAGAACGGCGAGCATGGTAATTATACGTACTATCAGCGCACGGACTGCAAACATGCTCTTGTCGGCTCCGAGTTCTGCTACTCTATATCAAGGTCGATAATCCGTTCCGATACCACCGCCAAAGCATCGCTATAGGCGACCAGCACCAACTGATACAAACCCGGAAAAAGATCCCCTGTGACCCGGCCCTGCAAGGTAATGAGGAACGAATCTCTGCCTCCAAAGGATCTGGCCGCACCGTCTTCAACAACGGTGCGTGTTGCCGGGTCGATTAGGAGATACTTAAGTCCGAGGCGGCCCGGACCGTTTACCGAAACCTCGATATTCGCCGTTCTCCCGGCCGTGATACGTTCCGCCGTGGTTTTCAATATCTCAATAGTGGGCGGCGTGCCGAAGTTCCAATCTCCCGGCTTATAGGGATATGAGGGCTCCCTGTAGGCCCTGAGCTCCGCATACTGTGCCGGTGGATCGTATCGCTCGAGAAAAAACGGCCCGTTGCTGATGACAAGATGGCCTTTCTCTTTGAACCAGCCCATCGCCGCGTCGTACCGGGCCAGCGCCTTTCCCACATCCGTGAGGGTCCTATTTCCCATCGAAAATATGCCCTCCGGTACTACTCTATCCTTGGCGAATGTCCTGAGGGTCCGCTCTACGAGTCTCGCATCTCTATCCATCACCAGACTGATCCATGGAACGTTGAACCGGGAAGATGCGGTATCACTGTATGCCCCACGTCTCTGGTTGAATACCAAATCGTCCATGGCGGCTAGAATCTCCCATGGCATGCTCAACCCCGTCGAGCTCGCATAAGAAGCTATATGGTTCTCTTCAAAATGCCAGTAGTCTACATACACCTCGAGTCGGTTGTCACCAACCACCCGATAGCCCCGAAATGTTTCGAGAAACGGCCGAGAGGTGACTCCCAGGGCGACCTCGATCCTCGCCTTGTCTTTGTCATAAGCCAACTCATATCCTTGCGCAATTGAGTACACTACGTCGGACATATCGATGGGTCTTCCGTGATGCCATTTAGATTGAAAGTACTTGGAATAATCGAAAACAACCTTGCTTGTAGCGCGTACTCCGGAGCCTACCGAATCCCATGTATCGGTATCCGCGTTCCAGGTGACCGCACTTGTCGGCACCGAAAGTTTTCCCCCCGGGCCGGCGGTATCTATGTCATAAGTCAATCGCATGGGTTGCGGAATGCCGGTAAACGGATGATTCCACATGGGCGGGTCTTGAAGATTTCGCCAAATATCCACACTATAAACGTCACCGAGACCGCCGATGGGGTTCCACGTGGTCCGCTCGGTCCACACCCAGAGATGGCCGGTAGTCAGCTCGCTCTGTCCCGGAATATATGCTTCTCTAAGGGTCCACGGAGACCGAACACCTGAAACGAGATCTCGTGTTATCGAGCTCACGTCGGTTCTTGCTGGAAAGCTGTTGACCGCCGTGGCAAGCCATATACGTACCGACTCATCGAGCCCAAGCTGCGTCATCCGCCGGTAAATCTGATTCCGTTCTTCCAAGCTTGCAAACTCGCCGCGGAAAAGTTGCTTGCCTATTTTATCAAGCTCGGAATGAGTATATTGCCAAAACCCAATCTCTTGCCAACCCGGCATATTTCCCAGCCACGGGGCATTCATGCTGTTCACCGTGCCGAAATCGTACCGCGACGGTGCGGATCTCCCCCACCCTTCCGTATAGATATGCCACTGGAAGCTTCTCGGATCACTCGAATAGACCGAAAAGACTGCGGCGGCAAACGTGCGGTAGGACACCGAAACCATAAAGCCGGCCGACTCCAACTCCGTCCTCACCAGATCGGCGATATTTCTCCTTTCATCCTCTACCCGTCCAATGAGACGAATACGAATAGGTTGGCCCTGATAACTCCAAAGACCGCCGGACAGCTCCGCGCCCGCCTCGCGCATGGCCTTTGAAATTTGCTCACGTCCGTACTCCGGATCGTAAAAGATCCCGGATTCCTTCTCGATGTCGAAGATAGTCAGGTAGTCGTAGTCCTGCGGACTTACATGAGATGTCATCGGCAAGGCCATCCCGCGGTAGATATCCCTCGCGATAAACTCCCGGTCCACCAGATACTGCATTGCCAGCCGCACCTCGGTGATGGCAAATGGGTTGAGCTCGCCCTCTGGGGCCGGAGCGGGATTCAATATCAAAGAGACGGTGGATGCCGGCGCTTCAAAGAGCTGAAATCTTTTGTCGCCGCGCAAACGCTCCGCGGCCGCGGTTTTCAGGCTGAAAAGGTACAGATCCATGTTGCCGGCTTCAAGATCGCGGGATGCGCGATCTACATCAAATGCGCGAAACATAAGCCGGTCAACGGCAGGGCCCGGTTTATCATGAGGAACTTCAGCCCACACGAAAAAAGCTGCAAAAAAGAACAGAAATGCCAAAGCCGGGGCAATTCGGTGTTTTTTGCTTGTCATCGTTCAGACTCCAGGATCTGATTCAGATCATCAAGCTTTCTCAGAAGGTCCTGATAGAGCTGTTCGATATTCCCAAACCCGAACTCGGTGTAAAACGAAGTGGAGGCAAAGTTACCGGACTCATCAAACACTCTGATGGACTGAGGACCCTCGCCGGTAACCGGGATGTAGATGCCGGTGGTAAATCTCCCGTCGGCGTTGGTTCTCGCCGTAGCGATTGCCGCATCGGCAAGCTGAATCATGACGTTCATATCCGGCTGGAAATTGAAGCCTTGAATTGTGATGCTCTCACCTCCCGGACCTGCCGATGGTGATACAAAAATATCCGGACGTCTGATGGCGCGCCTGCGGGTAAATCCAATCTTCTGATTCACCCCCCCGAACTCGCCGAGCCGGGTGTCGGCCCACACCATATACACGTCCTCATCACTGGCAGCCATACCAAAATAATCGCCTATAAATAACCCGTAGGGAAATCCTTTGTTTGGATTTGACGCAAAATCCGTGACCCGGGCATCACCGCTTCTGATACCGAGATCTTCAATTTCAAATCCCCAGGTCGATCCCCGGTCGCTCGATTGGGTATAGTACATGTGGTATCTGGTCTGAATCGGATCATCCCGCATGTCGGCCCACATCACGTGGATCGTCCCATCGGGGGACACCGCTATCTCCGGAAAAAATTGCAGAGCATCATATTCGTCATCGTTGAGAAGAATCGGGTTTGACCATGTTTCGCCCTTATCGAGAGAACGGATAAAAAAGATATCGCCGTCATCACTCGGTTTCTCAATCGGTCGTGCCGTATATACGATGTACAGTTCTCCCCAGTTACCCACGGCGATGCGGGGGAACGACGAACCCCAGTACCGAAAATAGGCGGTTCTCGGTCTAAAAGGCAATTCGTTAAAAACCGCGGCAATAACCGGGGTTGAAAATGTTTTTCCGCCGTCCTCGGACCGGGAGGCGTACATTTCACCCAAACCCTCCATGCTGCCGTCGTCAGTGCTGTCAAGCCACGCCACATAGAGATTCCCATTCTTGTCTACAACCGGTCTCGCGCCTTGCAACGTCCGATCGCTGCCAAACATGCCCGGTGCGTCTCCTGAGTCCACCGAACCAAACACCCGGCGTACCGTCGGGCTCACCGAAAGCGGATCAGTCCACGTCTCTCCCTCATCGTCGGAACGAACCAGTTTCACGGTGGTCGCCATCTCCCTGGACAACAGTATCGGGAGCTCCCCGGTATAAATGATGTCGTAATACACCTCAAAGTGCGTGTATGTCACATATATTACGTCAGCTCCGGCATTGGTCGGGTGTCGGCCGACCTCCATCCAAGGCTTATCGAGAAATCCGATAGATACCGTCCCCCGTAATCTGCCGCTCGGATCAATCTGCTGATCCGCTATGCTAACGCCGCTTCTTGCGGTTGACACAATCTGTTGCCACTTATACCCGCCGTCTTCTGATTTTGCCACCGCAATACTCGACACAAGGGAGCTGGTAGCAACGGGGCCTACTGTGAACTCTTCCACACCGATGGAAATAGTTGCCATATAAACATTTCCATCTCGGTCAAAATCAAGAACAGGATCGCCACCGGAGACAAGGTCGTCCGGGAGATATCCTCCCTGGTTTGGGCCCTCCCACATCGCGCCGCCGTCCATGGAAACATAAGTGGTTATTGACGGAAAATTGTAGTCAATCAACCCTACAACCAAGTGGTCCGGGTCATCCGGATCAACGGCTATATGGGGCTCGGTCTGAATCGGAGAATTGCTGAAATCACGGCTGATAAGGAGATCCCTGCTAAAGGCGGGCGCGGCACTCCGGTACGGCACCAAAAAGCCGCCGGCAGCCTGCAGAGCAGGTGTGCCCATTCCGGCGTTCATTCCGCCGTTACTCCGCCAATCCAATCGGGTCAATGCAGACCATTCGGGTCGTGTTCTAATGCCAGGATCTATTCCCTCGGCAATGAGCCAAGGCCGCCCCGAGAGAACATGTTTAAAGTTCTCCATGAGATCCAGGTTTGGCGGGCCTATATCCTTGCTTGGTTTTGTCGGTACTTCAATGTCTCCAAATCCGACCATCGGTGTGAGCAACAATGCGCCCACCAAAAGCATAAATGTCGCCCATGACAAGGATCTTCGTATCCCTGCAGTTCTCATACAAGTTTCTCCTGTTAATGTATTTTTACTGTATTGAGTCCGCGTCAAGCTCTTTTATAACGCGCGCTGCGATATCTAGCCGATTTATTACCGTCATCATCACCGCGTTCTTAAAGGATTCCAACGCGTAGTTGAATCCCCGCGCGCCGCCGACATAGTATTCCATCGCCCGCTCTTCCTCATTTTCATACTCCCGATCCATCCAGTCAAAGTATATAGGCGCCTGTTCCATAACACGATTGACGAGGGGAACCAAACGAACAGGGTCCGACCGCGCAGCGAGATCCTTCAGACGTTTTAAATACATCTCAGCCTCGAGTCTGGCTTCAGGCACTTCCTTCCTAATCTCAGATAGCAGACGTCTATCGGACTCCAAGCGTCGGACAAATCGATCTACATCTACTAGGTTGAGTGTAGATCTTCTGGAACGGGGGCTTGGTAGGGTTGCCGCTTCCTCGGGAAAATCCTGCTGATCCAATGGATCAATAACTGAAGCGTTCTCGGTCGCTGAACCACCTGGAAGACTCTCGGGAGCTACTCGGCCGATGGGTGCTGCCGCGGGGACGCCCGCCGCGGGGACGCCCGCCGCGGCCCATACAAACGCTGCGCTAAACAGCAGCAAAGCAATTACGATTTCTGACTTTGCCAAACGATAATTTGCCAACATGAAAAATCCTCTCCCGTGCACGTCCGCTATGCACAACAATTTACAGCAATTACGGCTACAGCCTGGGATTAGTCCTCAAAACGTGTACCGCTTCATCGAGAAAAACGTCTTTTCCGGATCGCAAGGTTTGGAGATCCGGATACTCAACAAGATTATCCGGCTCTATCCCTTTTGCCGGTAAAAGCTCGCCCCTAGGGCTGACGTACAACCCGACAGTAATATGGAATAATCCCCCACTCGGAAGATCTACAAATCTGCCAATACTAAATCCCCCCTGGGTGACGTTTCCCACTATGCGGGCCCGCTTGTAGTCATGCATAATGGTTGCCAGTATCTCCGCAACTCCGTAGGTGCGTGAGTTGGCAACTATCACCACGGGGCGCTGATATGCGGCGATTGAGTCTTCTCTGAATGGCAAGGGGTATGCACCTTCCCGGGACACAAATCCTCCCATCTGGGCAGCACCCAGGAACCATTGCGCCACCTTAATGGTGGCCTCCAAGCTTCCACCCGACACGCCCCTCAAATCCAACACAAGCCCGCGGGTAGACAGCAGTTTTGGCAAAGCCTTTGATGCCGCGTCCACAAGCTCATCAGAAAGTACCGGGATACGCATGTATCCAACGGTGCCGTCAACGAATTTGTCATCTACGGTTGGCCTCAAATCTATTTTTGCCCGGGTAATCGCCAAATCACGCTCCGCGCCGTCCGGATCCTTAAGGGTAAGGGTGACATCAGTCCCCACCGGCCCACGTACACGTTCTGAGATGAGTGATACCGGATTTTCTCCGGCAACGCGCCAGTCATTCACTCCCACAATCACGTCCCCGAGCAGCACGCCCGCATTTTCCGCGGGCGTATCCGAGAACACGCTCAGCACCATAACCTCTCCGGTCTCGAGCTCCTGCAACAGAATCCCTACCCCGGCATACTCAAGCTCAATATCGGATGATCCCTCACTTGTCGCTTGGGTGATCCACGGCGGGACAACGTATGTATTGAAGGCCTCAATCGCTTCTATCATGTCAGCGACCGCCATGTAGCCGGTGGCGGCGTCTTCTGATTCCTCGATCTTCGTCTGATACTCGTCTTTCAAGGCATCCCAATCTTTTTCCGCAAACTCGGGGTCTACGTAAAAGTCAGATAGAGATTTCCACACCACTTCAAAATCGCCCAGTACATCGTCCAATGAGTACGAAGAAGCCAAACCCGCGCCCTGATCCTCCGGCTCAATCTCAGGGAGTGTGGCGCCGTCGATCGCCTGCTGCTCAATTACCTGAGAGAATACCGGCAACGCAAAAACGGTGATAATGGAGAAAATTAGCAATTTGGCTTTCATGTGGGCATACTCCGTATCTACATTGACACTATAAGAAACTTAATGCGAATCCTTTCATCGGGTCAATGAAATTATAAAGATATCTCTTGATTTCACAGGAAGTTATCCGATCGTCCCACCATCCAAGAAACAGCGTTAGGTGCAATAAGCCGGCCTCACTTGCGCCAAAGTCCGGTTTTGAGGCTGTTTCCGTGACCGTGATAAGTCTCGCGGTTAGCGAGCCTGTGTGAGACTTCTCGTATAATTGCCTCTGCGGATGCGTCGAGAATCTCTTTACCAAATGTCGCAGTCGCATCTTGGGGTGTCATCTTGCCGCCGACCCCGACAAGTTTTTCGCCCTTCTTCGGCAGAACAGAGAGGTCGACACGGTCGGGATGGAGGTGAAGAAGATGGGATGTTTCCCACCCCGCCGCGTGGTCTCCGGCGCAATCGTAAGTATCCGATAAAAACTCATAGTCGATGCAGGCCCAGGCGAGCATCCCTCCATACCGCGCGGGCCTCCATTTATTAAACTTGAGGACTGCCGTGCGCGCATGGTCAATAAGCGGGTAATGACCGGCAACCAGCACGCCCACCTTGAATCCTAACGACATCGCCTCTGCCAATATATGGATCAACAGCTTTTCGTAGTTGAACGCCTGGTCTATTGGGGAAAACGGCATGCGATCGGGGAGAAAGTTGTCCGGCGGAAGATTCATCTCTGAGGCGATTGCCTCCCGGTCCTGCGCATTCGCCTCCATCAAACTCTCGGATCTGCTTTCTCCAAAGTAGAGGGTTGGAAATACCAACCCGCCGCCCCGTGTGGCACACAGTTCGGCCAGGCCTTCTGCCTGCAGCGAATCGGCTCCCACCGGATTATGAAGACCGTGCCACTCGATTGTGCCGATGGGTATATATACAACCGGGCACTCCGCCCTCCTGCGGATGATCTCGCCGGGTCTGAGCATGTGATATCGTACTTCGGGTTCCAAGTTTGTTCCCCCTCCTTGCATCGAATCACCGATGGAGCAACACGACTTTTATTGCGTTGTCCTTTTTTGAGATTGTGAGATCGAATGCTTTCCGGGCCTCTTCGATGGGCAGCTCATGGGTGACTAAATGTTGAATTGCAGCCCTTCCTTCCACGAGGGCGGATATCGCATCCTTCACGTCGATGTCGCTATACATCTGGCTTCCAAGTATGGAAACATCACTACCCACTATGTCGAAGGGCTCGAACGAAACCGGTTTATCAAAAAGAGCTATCATGGCAATCCGGCCGCCCGGCCTGACCAAGGACAATGCTTTTTCAAACACGGCCGGTATGCCGATCGTTACAAAAACCACGTCCGCCCCATCTTTGCCCACGTATGATCTGATTTGGTCATCGGCACTTACTGCGCCCGCGTGAACGGCCGCCGTCGCGCCGGCACTCGTCGCGGCTATGAGGCAATGATCCAGCAAGTCTACCGCGACTACGGTTGCCGCTCCGTATACCCGTGCCGCTGCAATAGTGGATAAACCGATGGTTCCGCTGCCGAAAACCACCGCTTTCTCACCATCTCTGACCGCAGCCCTGCGTGATGCATGCATTCCCACGCTGAGAGGCTCTATCAGAATCGCCTCGGAATCCGACATTCCTGGCGGCAGAGGGTACACCCTGTTTTCAGGGATAACAAAATACTCGCCGAATCCGCCGGACCAGCCCGTGGTTCCCAAAACAGTCTTTTTTGGGCACAAATTGTGCCGGCCCGATGTACACCATGAGCAGGTACCACAGGTCCATTGGGGATCGACCGTGACTCTATCACCCGGTTTTATCGAGGAACAGTCAGAGCCCGCCTCGGCCACGATACCGACTATTTCATGTCCCATGACCGCGGGAGGCTCTCTAAAAGGGTGGCTGCCGTTAAACGCGTGTATCTCCGAGCCGCATACCCCCACCACGGAGGTTCGAACGAGCACCTGGTCTTGACCGGTAAGTTCCGGCCGATGAGTTTCTATGAGCTTCAAAACGCCATAATCTTCGAGCAACACCGCTCTCATCCCTATCATCCCCCGCAGAGACCATAGCCCAAACTCAATGAGTACCTCAACCCGGGGTCGACTCGCCATTCCTGATGCGGCGCAACCTATGGTATGCTTGCTAAACTGTCGTATGTGGAGGGTTCCAGGTGCAAATACATGACATGAAAAACTATATAAACGGCGAGTGGGTCGAGCCGAAAGACGGTCGATATTTGGATGTAGAGAATCCCGCCACCGGAAAGGTAATAGGCAGGGCCCCGTTATCATCGGGAGCGGACGTGCACGCCGCCGTCAAGGCTGCGGCAGGGGCATATAAGGGATGGAGCACGACACCCGTACCAAGGCGGGCCGAGTTCCTTTACAGTCTGGTTGAGCGGCTGAAGAAAGATGAAGAAAGGCTTTCCCGGATTCTGACTGAGGAAATGGGAAAATCCCTCGCCGATTCCCGGGCCGAGCTCAAACGGGTATACCAGAATATAGAGGCAGCCTGTGGCGTTCCGATTCTTCAAAACGGCGAGAAGATGGTTGGAACCGCCCAAGCCATCGACGGTGAAATATTGCGGCTGCCGAAAGGTGTTTTTGCCGCCATAACACCGTTCAATTTTCCGGCTATGGCACCGTTCTGGTTCGTTCCCTACGCCATCGCCACCGGGAATACATTTATCCTCAAGCCGTCGGAGCTTGTGCCGTTTACCGTGGAGGCCCTCGCGGAGCACGTTCACGAGATAGGACTCCCGGCCGGTGTATTCAACGTTGTCACCGGAGAGAAAGGGGCCGCGGTATCATTGGTCGAGAATCCCGATGTTTCCGGGGTATCGTTTGTAGGAAAAACAGCGACCTGTAAAGTCGTTTCGGCCAATTGCGTCGCCCACGGCAAGCGGTATCAAGCGATGGGCAGCGCAAAGAATCATCTGGTGGTGATGCCTGATTACGTTCATATAGATGAGTTGATCCGCAACATGAGCACCTCGTGCTTTGGATGCGCCGGTCAGCGCTGCATGGCCTCTTCGGTGATTGTTGCCGTGGGCGATGAAATGTATCGGAGGGTTTGTGAGCGGTTCATTGAGGACTCCAAGCATTTCCTTGTGGCAAATCCCCTCGATCCGGCAGTAGAAAATGAGCCAATGCTGATGGGACCGGTTATCACAAAAAGTGCTCTGGATTTTATTCATCGGACCATAGAAAAGGGAATCAGCGAAGGTGCGACTCTTTCTTTGGATGGGCGTGGAATCAGGGTTGACGGTTCAGAAGGAGGATATTACATAGGTCCGACGGTATTTACGGATGTAAGGCCCGGGATGGAGATTCATCGTACAGAAATTTTTGCGCCTGTTGTCTCAATTATGAAAACCGAGTCTCTCGATGAAGCTATCGGCATAATAAACGGTCATCAGTACTCAAATGCCTGCTCGATTTATACCCGGAGCGGGTATTGGGCGCGGAAGTTCAAGCTCGAGGCACACCCGGGGATGATTGGCGTGAATGTTGGGATCCCCGCTCCGGTGCCCTTCTTGCCTTTTGGCGGGGCGGGCAATTCGATGTTATGTGATATCAAAATGCAGGGCAAATCCGCCATAGCATTTTATACGGAAGAAAAGGTGATAGTGGAGCGTTTTTGGGAAGAATAGTTTAGCTTGTGGTCGGGTTGACATACGGCGCGGTTTTTCTTAGCGTCAGCTAAATCAATATAATTCGGAGTAAATCATGGCAGACGGAACTCTCGGCTACAAAGACACCCCTATCCTCCCAGATTCGGGTTACCATGTACACGATAGCGACCGCCCGCAACCGCCGGTCGTGACACCCGGCGGCGATAATGGTCCGCCCTCGGATGCAACAGTCCTCTTTGACGGCAGCGATCTTTCAGCCTGGGAAGGTAGAGACGGTGCCGCGGCTTGGATTGTTAGGGACGGCTACATGGAAGTGACGCCAAAAACCGGGGCGATCCACACCGGGCAGACGTTCGGCAGCGTCCAGCTTCACCTGGAGTTTGCCGAACCAGCGGAAGTAAAGGGCGATAGCCAGGGCAGAGGCAACAGCGGTGTGTTTCTGATGGGAATCTATGAGATACAGGTTTTGGACAGCTATGAGAATCCAACGTACGCCGACGGCTCTGTGGGAGCAATATACGGCCAGTACCCACCGATGGCAAACGCTATTCGCAAGCCCGGGGAATGGAACTCGTACGACATTGTATGGGAAGCCCCCGAGTTTGACGGAGAAACCGTTAAAAAGCCCGCCTACGTCACTGTGTTTCTCAACGGAGTATTGCTCCATCACAGGAAAAAACTCCTAGGGAAAACAGGACATAAAACTCTTGCCGGGTATGCCGCGCACGATGGGGTGGGGCCCCTCGAGTTGCAGGACCACGGCGACCCCGTGCGGTTTCGGAATATCTGGATCCGCGAATTGTCCGGGCTTGATGCAGGCGATTAAGGCTAAAAAAGGTTACCAGTCCCGTCAAACTGCAGTTCTTCCGCCTCTCCTTCAATTGCCATCATTCGATGATCTGAAACATCGCCAAGCACGGCGGTAGAGACGTGGAAGGAATCAAGCTTTAAGGTGTTTTTCAGCCTGGCAAGGCGAACCACTGATTTTTCGGCTATGTTGCATGTCTTGATAGCAGCTTGGATTGCCTGCCTGTCGTTTAGGAGCACCATCGGGACCTTTACGCTCATTGGGACCGTTGATGTGAGGGAGTTTGGATACGTCTGTTCAAATATCATTTTGTCAAAGAGGCGTTTTGTGGTGAAATCGAGGATTCCCACGCCGTTGGCATTCCCGTGTGACTCCTCGGTAAGGTCCAGAGCAGCAATACGGGTAATGTCGGGTCCGCCCTCGGCGTAAGGCGTGTGGTAGCGGCCAACCACGTTTGTGTCGAATCCGGTACCACTGATATTTTTCCCAATTTCATCAATCACCAACACGTCAAGAGAATCAAGATGAAGCCTTGGTGAAAGTTCCTTGGCGCGCCGCTGAAGCCCCGGTTCCACAGCATCTATCTCGGTTTTCTTGAGCACCCCAATGTGGCAGGTCTCGTGATACGCATTTTCCATCAGCGCCACGGCCCAGAGGAGATTTGCCTTTGAAATCACGACCCGTGCAATGGCCGGTACATTTTCAGCCATTCGTCCGAATCCGAGGTTATGGCAGGTTTCAGCTCCCTTTTGCTTCCCGAGACCGATGGCGCACATTTTCATAAGGCCGCTTTCCACCTCGCCGCGAAAAGCCACGTGCGGCTTTACCCGGTTGACAATAACGATCCCATCGGCCGCGTGCGCAAGCCGGTCGATATACACCGGAAGACCATTTTCAGAGGTGCCGATCTGGACAACGTCCATGGTGGCACGGATAGGCGCCTGAATATACTCTGGGGTAAAACCCATACCTTCAAGCATACCACGCTGTCCGTCGGCGGTGGCCCCTCCGTGGCTGCCCATGGCCGGTACGATAAAAACTGTAGCACCACGTTTTTGTATCTCATTCACCATAAGCTTGACGAGGAGGGGCTGATTCTCGATTCCGCGGCTCCCGACGGCGACGGCGATACTCTGTCCCGCCCTCACCTCGTCAAGGACACCCTTGCTCCGCAGCCGGGCGAGAAACTCCTCCTCCACGGCGTGGATTTCTGAACCCTCGAACCTCTGGCTGATCCTGCAAACTTTGGGTATCGGTACATTCTCAAGCAGCGATGCAATGACACTCATGCGCTTTCCTTATTTACGGCTGGAGGGCGACGCGAAGACACTCGGAGCTGGTAGCCGCTAGGGTAAATCCCTCTTCCCAACGATCCAGGGGAAAAACGTGCGTTACCAGGGGCTCGAGCTTCACCTTCCGGGTTTTTCGTAGATGAATGGCGGTGCGCCAGTCATACGGTATCTGGGAAATTTCGCCCTTTAGGTCAAGCTCCTTGACAATAATTTTATACGTATCGATGGACGCAGTGACGCCACCGCGGATTCCGCCACCGGCCCAGAGCACTTTTCCGCCCTTTCGGACTATGTCGAGGGATTCTTCAATCGGTTCCGGGCTCCCGGAGTTCTCCAGCACTACATCAACGCCGATTTCCCGCGTCATATTGGCGACAACCTCTCTGATATCCTCTCGTTCTACATTAACCACCCTGTCGGCACCGAGATCCATTGCCATGGCAAGGCGAAAAGGCTCATCGCGCCCCAACCCGGTGACAATAATGGGACCGGCGCCGATTGCACGACACACCTGCAAAAGCAGCAATCCGCGCGCTCCTGGACCCAGTATGGCGACAGATTCACCCGCCCTTACACCCATCCTCGAAATGATGCTGTGTACCGAGCCGGCGGTGGGCTCCATGAGAACAGCTTCCTTGCTCCCGATTCCATCCGGGAGGAGATGCAGTTGATTTTCCGGCCACATGGTAAATCGGGCAAATCCGCCACCGGTAACATAATGTGCCCTTCCCTGCATGGGTTGAATCGTGTTGCAGATATTGAACCTTCCTTCAAGACACGCCGGGCAGGTGCCGCAGTAGAATGTAACAATTTCATGCACTACACGGTCACCGGGCCTCACTTTTATTACGTCCTCTCCCACGGCCCTTACCACGCTCACGATCTCATGCCCGGCGACCACGGGCGCCGGCGGGTGCTTTACACCCCGCTTCTCATCAACGTCTGCGAGCCACTTATGAATGTCACTGCCGCAGATACCCGTGTACTCTACCTCGCACAATACGTCATGGGGTGCGAAGGGATTGTCTCCCAGACGGGGTACAGGGACCTCTTCAAGCTTAATCTCTCCGTTTGGATGGGCAACCACAGCGGGCATTCGGTCCATAGCCTACTCCTTGGCCGCATTGTATACGAAAAACGGGCAGTTTGTACCATCACAACCTGATTTCGTGCGTCCTTATACTATTGGCCTCTAAATCGGATTGAAACCCTCTAAAAAGCACATTATATTTATCTGATGAAAAGTATTATCCGGAGGCTTGCCTTCGCAGCCACTCTTTTCCTGGCAATATTTACACTGCTAACGGGGTGTTTTACTTTCTCATATTCTTCAAATCAGCAGCCGCCGCCCGAGATCCCGGCGTTCACCAGGATAGATCCTTCCGAACCCGCACCCGCGCCGGTGCCGCCGGACTACACCGGGTTACTCGAGCTCGAGAAGACGGCGGTGAAAATCTACTATGAGCTAAATCGTGCCGTGGTAAATATCACCTCAATCAGTCTTGGCTATTCGTGGTTTTTTCAAGCCTTTCCCCAGAGCGGAACCGGGTCCGGATCAATCATCGATCAAGACGGACACGTGCTTACCAATTATCACGTCATCAAAGGCGCTGAGCGGCTTGCGGTCACCTTGTTTGACGGTTCCCGCTACCCGGCCGAGGTCGTGGGGGAGGATCCCGAAAATGATTTGGCCCTTGTCTCTTTTGATCCGGAGGGCCGCGCTCTCACCACCATGGATTTTGGAACCTCGAGAGATCTGCAGATCGGCCAGATGGTTCTCGCCCTCGGCAATCCGTTTGGTCTTGAACGTACCCTCACAACCGGCATTATCTCAGGTCTGGATCGGCCGCTGCAAACCGGTGACGGCTTTCTGCTGAAGAACTTGATTCAAACCGATGCTTCAATCAATCCAGGCAACTCCGGCGGGCCTCTCCTCGACTCAAACGGCGACATGATCGGGATAAACACCATGATAATCTCACCGTCGCAAGGATCGGTAGGGATCGGTTTTGCGGTGCCGGCAGACACGGCAAAACGTGTTATCCCTGATCTCAAAGAATACGGGCGGGTGAGGCGTGGGTGGATCGACATTGTACCCGTGCCGATTTATCCGTCATTGGCCGAGCGGGCGGGCTTGCCTGTGGATTATGGAATCCTTGTGTCCGTCGTCGATCCGTCGGGGAACGCCGCCCAGGCAGGTCTGAGAGGCGGCAGCCCCGGAGATGAGGTAGCCATGGGGAGGATGACTATACGCCTCGGTGGCGATATCATCGTGAGTATCAAAGATACTCCCGTCCGCTCGTTGCAGGACTATTACAATGCTCTCGAGGCAACTGATCCGGGCGATTCGATACGTGTTGAGGTAATCAGGGACGGCGATGCGGTTGAGTTGAATATCAAGCTGGCCGAAAGACCAAAGCAATTCGGCTGGTAGGATTTACCCGTTAATTTATTGACAATGGGTTTAGCTTTGCCTATGGTGGGGCAATGGATGACATTAAAGTTGCGCGTTATCCATCCATAAACCGCATTGACCCCGCCGAGTGGGATTCAATTGTCTCAGAAGACGAAATTGTTAATAGCCATTCTCATCTCCGCGCCATAGAACGGTCCGGTGTCAATAGTATATCGTACCGATATTATCTTTTTACGAGAAACAACGATCTCATTGCCCACGCGACTGTGGGAATATTCTCTTTTGGCCTCGACGTCATGGCAGCCGGTGGTATCGGTCGTTTTATCGAGCTGATAAAAAAGCGGGTACCTTCATTTCTCCAGGTGAAAGTCATTGAATGCGGGCTCCCGACGGCGATCGGTAGCGCTATCTCTATGGTCGATCGCGCCGATAATCAACAAATTCTTTCACTCCTGGCAGAGGAGTTGGATATATTGGCTTCTGAGGAGAAAACAAGCCTCATCGATATTCGGGATGCCTATACGGCGCAGAGAAAGCAGTTCGACGCCCTGATAGAAAGCGGATATCGGGTAATTCCAAACATGGCGAACACGTTCTTCCGTGTTCATCAAAAAACATACGGAGAATATCTCGATGATCTTGTCGCCAAGAGGAGAAGGGAAATCCTCCACCGTCAAAGAGCATTTGATTCCATGGGTTGTACCATAGAGAAAATTGTCGATTTTGGTTCGATGGCTGAGGACTTGAGTAGATTGTGGCGCGGCACCTACCAACATGCAAAGGAGTACCAGCGAGAGGTGCTAAACTCTGATTATTTTCGATATATATCGGATTTTCTCGGTGATAAGTCATTTATTTTGCTCTGCCGGATGCACGGCAATCCGGTGGGTTTTACTATGCTGTTTGACTCGGGTAGCAAGCTTATATCGACATACTGCGGTCTGGACTACGCGGTGAATCGATCGACATACACCTATTTTGTGCTATTTTATAGGTCCATAGAGGAAGCCATCGTTTTGGGAAAGGAATGGCTCGAGCTTGGCGTAACCAACTACAATCCCAAAATTGAGGTAGGGGCCATACCTGAACCCATGTTTATCTATACGCGGTCTACGAGACCGTTGTTGAACCTGTTCTTGGCGCACGTGCTTAAGTTTATGGCAAGCCCACCGGATTACAACAAACGGCGGATTTTCAACAGTCGCTTTTATGATCGTCATAAAATATCCCGGGCGGTTTCCGCAAGTTTGGGGGAGCGACGGTATCGTGTTCGTGATGTGAGTTTTGACGGAATCGGATTGGAAGGGCCGGAATTCAAGAGCCGGAGATTCAAGATTCTCCTTATTGAGGTTCCTGACGGCCTTGAAATTACCCTAAAGGCAAAACTCAAGAATTGTCGTAAAATCAAAGAGGAGACGTGGCAAGTGGGATTTTCGGTAAAGCCGGAGAGCACCGACCATTTGCTTCTCTGGCAAAGTTTTGTAGAACGATATGCGTCCGGTGCGGGTACCCACGGGCAAGACGAAACCAAATGATAGACGATATTGATCAGCTTTACAGGCAAATACGGGAAGAGCAACGCACCGGCGACCGCCGTGTAAAGCGCCGACTCCACTCTGGCAAGTTCTCAATCTACTATTTCAAAGACCGCAAGAGAATTATGAGCTGGAATCGGGATGTCGATCTCATTCGGTTTGGCTTTTTAGGATTCTATTTATCCCTGCGGCGTAACTTCAAGGAAAGCCTCTACACCCTTTTTACTGAGAAAGCTTTTGGCTTGTACAGCTACGCGGAGAAAATTGTCAAAGAAGGATGGCAGTGGGAAATAGTATCTGTGAAGGAATATAATATTATTGTCTTTTTTGTAGATTTTTGCCGGAAAATGATTTCTTTGGGAGAAGCGAAGAACCTTACTGAAAGCGGCTTTCTCAAAGCCGAGGAAGCGTTTCTCAAAATCACCTATAAAGAAGAATATGGCGAGTTGCTTCTCAAGGCGTTGGAAAAACTCCTGGTAGTCCATAATAAAGCGACTGGGGCGAGCAGAAAACGATTGCAGAGCTCGATAACCGGGTTACGAGACCTCATTACGCAGAAGCGTCTCAAACCGTCCCTCTTTGACTATATTTTAAGCTATAATATGGTACAACAGCGCCAATATGTAGAATGGGACGGGCTGCTTTATCCGTACGCAGGCGCGGTTTTGCGCGACAAATTCTACGATTGCTCATTGGACATTTTTAAATCTCTGATAAACCGCTATCGCCGGCTAGACATCGATTTGCAAAATCTTAAAGAGCGGCTTTCCTGGCACGATTGGTTGCAGAAAAACGCAAAGATTAAGAACCTCGATGCACCGGAATTGCTGATTAGTATTTACGATACCGTAGAGAGAAGCTGGCACCTAGACTCATCGAATTTTTTTATGCTATTCTTCACCCTTATGGGGAACGTGATAAATAGGCTGGACCGTATCGTTCATGGCGAGTGGGAGCTGATGGCATCAGACGAGAAACACACCAGAGCGCGGGTACTCAACGATGAAAAGATAGAAGGGCATTTTGAAAAGCTGCGCAACGAACACGGAACCGCGGAAGGATATTTCAACGCAACTTCTCCGCTACCTTTTTCAATGCAAGATTTCCAAGGGGCCAGCACGCCCGAGTTCCTGCTTGACAACGATGTCACCAAATCGCTGTGGTCGAGAATAATTGGACTTCTATCAATGGCATTCCAAATCGCTCTGGCACTAAAGGAACTGCAAGAGGACAGTACGTATACTGAGAGCTTTTTTCTCAAGCACATGATAGTACGGCCGCCTGAGCTCAGGGGAAAATCCGTCCTTGATCTATTGGCCTATTATGAGCGGCTCTTGCTTCAAACGTGCAATTTTTTTCGCTCGCCGGATTTGCTCCATGAGCTGAGAAAACTGCCACAGCTAAGACGCGATTTGAATAGCAAAGCCAAGGAAAAACGGCGATTAGACACTCAAGGGTCAATTGGGCGATTACTGGTCGATTCTCAAGAAGGCACCATCCATGCCAAGCAGTGAAGCAGATTCGGCAAGATTTCGTGCGGCGAGGGATCCCAGGTTCAAAAAAGTCCTTGTGGTCGATGACATTACCTATGTCGTGAGGTCAATAGGGAGAATTCTAGAGGCTGAGGGATATTTTGTATTGACCGCCAAAACGGGGCAAGAGGCGTTGGATAAGTTCGCTGACTATTCTCCGGATCTTATTACGGTTGATCAGAAGCTCCCTGATATGACGGGACTCCAGCTCGTTGGACGGATTCGGAGGCGGAGCGAAGGTGCTAAGGCAAAAATAGTTTTTATTTCCGGCGTGACGGACAAAAGCGAGATACAGTCCATATTGCTGGAAGAAATAGACGGCTATCTGGTAAAGCCGTTTAAAAAAGCTCGTCTCATTGAAACCGTCCGCGCTCTGGTGAAATTGCACGATCCTCCCGCTCCTTCCGATGATGAATCTCTCCCTGATCTGGAGGACATATCTGGCGAAGATACGTCAGAGGATTGGTAGTGAAAGCTTCCATGAGCATTGCGACGGCAAGGAGGGAAGCGCAAAAACAAGAGCTGAGTTGTTCGAATCTCGTCCCAATGTTGCGCTATCTGGAAAACCACGTAGGGATTGAAAGTGCACATAGAGCGATTGAGCAACTCGGCTTGCCGATCTCATTTTTGCGGAACAAAAAAAACTGGATATCGTACCACTATTACAATCGCTTTTTGGAAACAGGCGTCGACCTCACGGGAGATGAATGGGCGCCATATAAAGCACCCCTCTCGATAAGGCCTCAAGAGGCGTTTGAATACGTCCTGTATGCCACACAGGCGCTTTCGTGGTCCGGATTGCTGCGCCTGCCCTACAAGCTGATTCTCGGATCAGACCTCTATAGAAGATGGACAAAAATCGGCCGTTTTAAAATATTGAGCATTTCCGCGCGATCGTTGCGGGTAAAGCTTACGTTGGACGACGACTGCGAACAAACCCGCTACAACTGCCGTGCGGTGCAAGGCATGCTTGCAAGTGTGCCCGTGGGCATTGGCCTTCCGCCGGCAGAGGTGAAGGAGCAGCAATGCGCTGCCGACGGCCATGAGAGTTGTATCTACGAAGTACTCTGGCAGAACCGCAGAAGCAGGGTCGCATTGATAGGCATACCATTGATTGGCGTGGTGGTGACACTCCAGGCAACCTTATTTCAAGGCATCTTCGACCTAAAAGATATTCTGCTGACTTTGCTTGCATTCACGACTATCGCGTTTTCATTTGGCAGCTTTCGCTACCGTCGAGAGCTCAAAGGGCAGGAGAACCTCAATGCAGATCGGAATCGATACCTAGTTGATAACTTGAAAAAGATTGAAGACGATTATCGTGAGCTTGCCAAAGTCAAAGGAGCGCTCGAGGGCAGAACGGAGTATTTGTCAATTATAAACGCCATTGGTGAAAAGGTGAGCAACGAATCCGACTATGAACACCTTCTATCCGAAATCAGAGATTTTCTCATTGAACGACTCAGTTTTGAAGAATCTGAGTTTTTTCGGTATGATCCCGGCGCTTCAGCCTATCGAGGGACGACTGGTGGAACGAACATCATCCCATCCTCTGCGGTCCTAGCCCTCCCGAGCGGACGCCATCACTTTCACCTGAATGACCCACGCTATAGTCTCGCGCACGAGTTTACCGGTTGGCTGAAAATGGATACGTCAGCAGGTATGCTTTTCATCCTACCCGTGCAAGTCCCGGACGTGTTCTCGGGATTTTACTGCTTTGCCTGTTCAACGCCGCAAACGCTTTCAGATGAGAATGTGGACACACTGTTCAGCAATATCGCCGAGCAGCTAAAAGTTGGCTTTATGAAGATAGCTTCCAGAGCTACTATCGATGCGATCCTATCGAGTATACCTGAGTATGTGCTGATTTTCAGTGAGGACTCCTACAAGGTCAAATTTGCAAACCGATACTTTCTTCAGTCTTTTAGTGGCAACGAGCTCCGAGATCCGGATGGGGTTGTAGACAGCTCATTGTTTACCGTAGCGGGGCTAAAACCGGAGACTATTGAGAATATTAAAAGCATCGTTGGTCGGTTCAAAGCGGATGAGCGTTCCGAAATTTTTGAGACGACTATCGGATCTTCGATACTCGAATATAGCGTTTTTTCGATACCAGGGATACCTGGGGATGAGAAACTTTCGGGCATAATTCTTTCGGACGTCACCGACGCAAAGTCATTCCAGCAAAAACTGCTAACGAGCGAAAAACTCATGGCGCTTGGGAGGGTTGCCGGAGGCATAGCCCACGAAATTAATAACCCCTTATATGCAGTTCTTGCGAATGCGGAGGATATTGTAGAGGACACTGAGGCCGTCCAAGAAACGAGAACCTATGCACATGAGATCATTGATCATGTGATGACAATATCGGACGTCGTAAAGGACCTATCAGCCTATTCAAAGACCATGAGAAAGGAGCAGGCTGACGACATCAATCTCAATACTGTGATAGACGAGTCTCTCAAGCTGGTTCGATACGGAACTGACTTCTTGGAAATTGAGGCAGTTACGGATCTTAGGCCGTTACCTGAAATCAGTGTAATTAGAGGTGAAATTCAGCAGATCCTCATAAACCTTTTTACAAATGCGATATGGGCGATGGATGGCCGCGGCACCCTCACAGTTTCATCCAATGCCCATGAAGGGGAGATCACGATTTCCGTTGAGGATACCGGCATAGGCATCCCTGAAGAAAACATTCCACATATATTCAATTATCTTTTTACTACAAAGTCGGTTGGTGAAGGAACCGGACAGGGCCTCTCAATTGTCGACAGGTTGGCGAGGAGAAATAACGCGAGGATAAAGGTGGAGAGCAGCGTCGGCAAAGGGACGACTTTTAGCCTGGTTTTTAATCAAAGAAGAGGAACTCATGGCTGATCCCCGGAAAAATGTGTTAGTAATCGACGACGATGCGATGATACTAAGCAGCATTTCCAGGCAGCTCAGAAACGAGCCGTTACAGTTGGAGCTAGAAGCGAACCCGTTGGAGGGGATAGAAAAACTCACCCAGAAAGATTACGACCTGGTGCTCTGTGACATAAAGATGAAGCCCATCAGCGGTTTAGAGGTACTTTCAGAAATAAAGGACCGGCATCCGAACACCCCAGTTATAATCATCAGCGCTTTTGTAGATGATCAGCTCCTTGAAACCGCGCAAAAGCTCGGATGTAGCGCCTTTCTTATAAAGCCGGTGCAACGGCACGCTTTAGTCGAGGCAATTCGTCGGATACTCGCATAGCCTTTTTACAGGTCAATTCTCACGTAGATACTATCAGCTATCTGGCGATCCACCGCAAATTGACTGTTGCCCGATTGAAAAACGTAACTCGGAAACTGCTGAATGAGCTCAATTTTGGTACCGGGAAGCACACCCATGGACATGAGCTTCTGCAGCACGTCCTGTTCCTCGGCCCCAATGTATGCGACTTTCCCTCCCTGGTTTTTTTTCAGCCGTGACAGAGCAGACACAATTCTGTCAGTCTGCTCAATATTCCGTCTGCAACAATCACCCGGCGGTATTGGTGAGCCGTGAGGACAGATTCTTGGATGACCCAATAAGGCGCATATTCTGTCATCTAGCCCTCTATCGAGGATGTGCTCAAATTTGCAAGCTTTATCGTGAATCAACTCGGTCTTCGCGCCCAACACATCCACCAGCAATCTTTCGGCAAGACGGTGTCTTCTTACTACGCTACAGGCCTCCTCTCTTCCCGACGGGGTCAGGGTGACCAAATCGTCGTTGACCGAAATAGCCCGTTCGGCCACGAGGCTGTTGACGGCACGTTCATCCAAACCGGGCGCTTCTACTCCGGGGACATCGTGCTCTTGTGTCAGGATCCAAAGACGTTCGAGTAGCTCTTCAGCCTGTTCGCTACGCGATTCTTCTACGTTCATGTATCTTCCTTATCCAATTTCTGATGCCTGCAATTATCGGCGGCTCTTCGGGCATCTCATACGCGCATCTGGGGCACCTCAACAAGCCGCAGCCGGTTTTGAGGACATTCAGCGGGCAACTTCCGCAGGCAATTACAGCTTCATCACGGCGATACTCAAATCCGCAGAACGAGCATGTCATAGCTTTATTCCTAATCCGGTCAGCACGAAATTGAGCAGAAAGCCGACAAAAAAGGCGAAAGGAAAGATAAATGCAGCAATCGCCAGTGTCGTTTTGATACCGCGCTCCTTAATCATCACCGCAAACTGGGCCACGCAAGGCAAAAACAGTGTCAGGGTCACAGATGCTACTACCAGTGGAACCCCAGTGAGAATACCCTGTGAATGGAGGTCGTAAAGTCCGGCGGCGCCAAAATCCCTTCTAAAAAAACCAAAGAAAAAAGCCACGGCGGTCTCCTCCGGCAAACCAATTAACGACACGATGGGCGCCATCACATATTCAACAAAAAGATCAAACACGCCGGTGAGATCACCCAGCCAGAGCAGCACGCTGGCGATTAAAAAGAGGGGGATGACCTCAAAAAGGTACCAACGTAGCCTCGAATACGTCTTGATGAGAATGTTCTGCAGTCTTGGAAGCCGCAAGGGCGGCAGCTCCATGTAAAACTTAGCGTTCTTACCGGGGATCACCCGAGCAGCGACTATTCCGACCAAGATAAATACTAAGACGATCATTCCGGCCCAGATCAGCAGGGAAGCGGGATTGCCTGAAAGAATGCCAAGCACTACCCCGAGTTGAGCGGAGCAAGGTATTGCCAAGGCGAGGAGCAGCGTGGTGAGCACTCGCTCCCGTGCCGTTTCTTGAGTTCGGGTGACGATGGTCGCCATGGTATCGCAACCAAATCCCAAGACTAGAGGGATTACCGCGCGGCCGTTCAACCCGAGAAGCTTGAAAACCCTGTCGATCAGCATGGCTAAACGCGGCAGATAACCGCTGTCCTCGATGACGGAGAATACCAGAAAAAAGGTCCCGACGATGGGGAGCACGATGGCGAAAGCGTAGCTGATACCCAGGGTGATTACACCGTACTCACCAATCAAGAGATCCTGCAAAGCCGTGACTGGCAGCACGCGCGTAATAATTATGGTTAGCCATGGGTTGATCCATTCGCCGAACACCTTGCTCTCGATAAAATCCACCATTGTACCTGCCCCGAGAACCCCTACAAACTGATATAGGCCAAAATAGAGCACAATCAGTAGAATCGGTATTCCGGTGATCGGACGCATCATCGCGCGGCTCAACTTTTCCCGAAAGGATATCCGCGTAGGCCCACTTTGGCTAACAACGCCCGCGGAGATTTTTGCGGCAACATGTTGTTGTTGTACGCCGATCTGATAGTGCACAGGCTGGGTAGAAGCCTCGCTAAAGTCTTCTACCATGCGTTTGATTTGCCTTAGTCCCCGTTCCTCGCGAGCCCGGACGATCTCAATCATCTCGGGATCCCCTTGAAGTAACAGCAAACTCACTGTGCGGCGGGAAACCGCGTAGGTGCCGGTCAATTTATCAGACACTACTTCAAGTGCGGACTCGATGTGATCAGGATACCTCATGGTAAGTATCGTACCGCCTTTCATATTTGTAAATCTGCTCCCTTAGATCATCCATACCGCTCTTTGTTGTGGCAACTGTCGGAACAACCGGCACGCCGATCCGATTCCGCAATGACGAAACATCGATTTCCATCCCGCTCGTGCGGGCCTCATCCATCATATTTAAGACGAGAATTACCGGTAGCTCCGCCTCGCAGAGCTGCAAGGTGAGTACCAGCATTCTCCCCAGATTTCTAGCATCCACGATATTGAGCACGATCCCCGGCGCCTCTTTCAACAGGATTGAACGTGCAAGCCGTTCCTCTTCAGTAATAGAAAAAAAACTATACATCCCCGGGGTGTCAACCACATCAAACTCCCTGTCCTGGATCCGCATCCTACCGCGATATACAGTCACGGTGGTTCCGGGATAATTCGATACAGTTGCGCGTGCACCGGTGAGATTGTTGAAAATTTGGCTTTTTCCTACATTTGGATTACCGACGAGTGCAATTTTTCTCATTTACGACCAACCTTTGCTTTCAGGCAGCTACCGCATATCCCGTAAACGGTAATATCCGAGCTCAGAGCTTTGAAGCCGCTCTCCGTATGCGCGTGCTTTTTTATCTGATCCATAATCGGCAAATCACATTCCACAATCTCTCCGCATTGTCTGCATACAAGATGGTGATGTTCCCGCGCCGTATTCACCTCATAGTGATGATGCTCCTCAGAAAATCGGTGGGTGTCTATCAACCCACGTTCCTTTAGGGTTTGCAGCGTACGATACACGGTTGACAGATTTATCCGTGGCAACTTTTTTTTTGCTACCCCGTAGACTTCATCTGCATCCGGGTGGCTGTCCAAATGCTGAATAATATTGAGGATTATCTCGCGCTGCCGGGTAATTCGTAGACCCGCCTGGGCAAGAATCGCTTTAGGAGTATCCGAATCCAATGTTGATTGCATTTGCCCGCGATTATACCACACCAAAAAGTAAATTGCAAATGCAAATTACTTGCAAAAAGATTTTTTCTCGAAGTAGTCTGCGGATAATGCTGAGGCCACATACCGCTACCGGTTCGCCCGAACAGGGCACCACGGTTTCGGCGTCAAAGCCTATCGGCGACGGCTTCCCCTTACGACAATGCCGAGGGCAACTGCGGGAATCACGCCCAGGACAAACAAAGCCGGAAATAGCAGCCGGCGACCGGGAAAATCGGATATATGTGCAAGCAGGTTGTAGCTAAAAGTTATAAATACGACCACAAGCACGATGAAAACAAGCAGAATGGTTGAGATATAACGAACACGGTGTCTGTATGAGCGCCACCTCACCCCGGATCGCATACACGAGATGGCATCATAGCCGATCTCGAGTTGGAGGAACGCGAGGCAGCCAAAAAGGACGGCAAGCCACATTTGGACGGTTTCCATTCCGGAGAGCATATACGATAGATACCCAAATCCGGAAATCACCATTGCTATGACTAATAAATAGAAACGCCTAATTACGAGCGCCGCGGTCGCGCATAGCAGAGACACGGCGGCGGCTAGAAGGGAATCAGGGCCGGGCCTTAGTCCTACAAAAAGCGCGTTAATGGCGAGCGCAATGATAACAGGAATAAACGCAATCATGAATATCTCCGCATTCTCATATTTCGCAAGGCCCGTTCGGACATGATGAGGGAAAACGGCTGCTCAATCGGCCATGGTACTACCGGCACGCCGTGCTCGCGGATTTTTCGGATTTCGAGCTTAAGCTCGAGATCCCACATTCGCCGCGCAATTCTCTCGGCACGCGAGGCAGCGGTGTTCCCCGAGGGCAAAGAGGGCAGCAATTGGGTAGGAGCGACGTGGATTACCACAACTTCAAATCCACGATACTTCAGATCCACGCAAGCCTCCCTGAACCGGCTTTCAGCCAAAGTGGAAAATGCAAATACCAACGCTTTAGGAGGAAGGATCCGTCTCGGGATACTCGCCACCTCAAAGCTGACGTGCCGGGGCTCGGAACGTGTCTGGGCAAGATGTTCGAGGATTTTGTACCACTGTCTTGCACCAGGTCTCGGCAGCAGATATCTGAGGTAATAGCCAAGCTCAACAAGTCCAACCCTGTTCTTCCGCTCGATATAATGCTGAGAAATCGTGGCGGCTCCGCGGGCAGCGCAATCCAAGAATGAGATCCCCTGTGCCCTCAAGTCAAAGAATGTATCCAGCAATACCACTACATCGGCGTTCCGTTCCTGGGCATATTCGTTGCGAAAAAACCGGTCGCTTCTCGCCGTCGCCTTCCAATTGATTCTGTTAAACCTGTCCGAATCAGTGAGCTCCCTGATATCGGCAAACTCGAGCCCCTCGCCAACCAACTTTGACGTATAGTTTCCCGCATAGACCTGGGTATGCACCGCATTGATTCCCTGTTTCGAAAAATGAGGAGCGGGATATACGGTGAGATCGACGGCCTGGTCTATCTCACTCTCCCAATAGGTCAGGGAAGATTCATCGTGAATCCGCATGAGATGTTTGCCGATTTGGATCTTTCTGCGTGCCGGAAGCGAAAACGAATAGGAGAAGCTCCTCCGCTCTCCCGCATCGAAAGCGGCCACGATATCCGCCGTGCCGTCACATACCTCCGCGTCATCAGGCAGCACCCCGATAATCTCCAACAGCGCCGCTTTGGTACCTGCATAGATTGAGAGAGTAATCGTGATGCCTTCTTTTTCAAAAGCCGTCCTACGCGAAAGGACTACTTTTGCCTGTGCCTGAGGCGGAGAGCCAAAGAACGGTGCGAGTAGGAGTGCTACGACAAATGGAGCAGCCATAATAAGGGGCTCGGATTTGCCGGTCGCCACCGACAGCAAAAAACACGCCGCCGCTATGCCAAAATACAGGTATGTTCGGGTTGAAAAACGTCTATGCACCCCGGTCTCCCACACGCTTTCTATGGCTCGTGGTTTTCGTCACCAAGGGGACGCGGAACCGGAACTCTCTGTAGAATATCGGAGACAATGTCCTCTTCAGGAATATCTCTCATCCAGACCTCGGGTTTGAGCATGATCCTGTGTGACAGCCCGTGCTTGGCGATCCGTTTCACGTCTTCAGGCGTGACAAAATCCCTCCCGTCAAGTGCCGCGGCGGATCGGGCCAATTTAAAAAGAGCCAATGATCCCCGTGGTGACGCACCGAGCTGGACCCGGTTATCTTCCCGGGTTGCTTTCACAATCTCTACGATATATACACCGATTTCACGACTCATAAAAACCTGCTCTACGGACTTCTGCATTTCTATAACATCTTCCCGATTCACCACGGCCTGAAGCTCAACCTCGTCGGTTTTGCGATCCTGTCTTCTCAGGAGAATTTCAAGCTCGTTGTCCTTATCGGGATAACCTACACTCATCTTCATCAGGAAACGGTCGAGTTGTGCCTCTGGAAGCGGGTAGGTACCCTCAAACTCGATAGGGTTTTGGGTGGCAAACACGATAAACGGATGATCCAAGGTGTGGCTGGTGCCTTCAATCGTCACCTGAGTCTCCTGCATCGCCTCCAACAAAGCGGACTGAGTTTTTGGGGAAGCTCTGTTGATTTCATCTGCCAAAACGATATGAGAGAACACCGGACCGTGGGAGAACTCAAAGGTATTCTCGGCTCGGTTATAGATATTTGAGCCTGTAATGTCTCCCGGTAGAAGATCGGGGGTAAACTGGATGCGGCTGAACTCGAGGTCCATGATTCGCGCAAAGGATCTTGCGATCAGAGTTTTTGCGAGCCCCGGTACGTCTTCTATCAGCACGTGACCGTTGGACAGTATGCCGATAAGGAGATCCTCCAAAACCGCCCTTTTGCCAACGATCACCTTCTCGATCTGCCCGACCATCATGTGGCACCGTTGTGAGACTGTTGCTACGTCCACTTTAGGGTTCCTCCAAGTTGTCCATCAACTGTTCCAGCTCAGCGTATCTTTTGTCTCGAGAAAAGAAATCTTTGATAAAAACCAATATTCTATATCCGGGCATCTTGGGGAGATCGCCAGCAGGTTTTTCAGCGGCAAACGGCTTTCCGCGGGCTATGCTTGAAAGACGAGTACGGAATCCGCCGGCAAAGTAGGAAGACCTCCTGATCGCTTCATGAACTCCCTTTACTATATCCTGATAGACAGCCGGCACGTTGTCAGAGGGCTTCTTTTTCCGCATATAATGGGCGGATACAATACTCTTGCCGCGTTTTTTCACCGCGTCCCGTATCCACAAAAGAAACCATAGTGCGCCACCCAAAAACACGAGCCCTGCAACAGCGGCAAAGAAGCGATTTCTCTGCTCCCCTTCTAGCTGGGTGTACCCGACGGAAACGATGATTACTGCACCAAAGAGAAATGAAAGGTAAGGAATTGCCCTTTTTCTTTTACGCATGGCTCGATTTCCCGCGTTCGGATAGGGAACTCTGTATGTCACGGAGGCACGTCATTGCAGACTCCCTGTGGAAAAGCACTATCTCATGGTCGCTGAACTTGGCAGTCTCATAGAGGTCGGTGAGCTCCAAAAGCAATGGTTCGGGAAGATCGCCGCCGTTGCGCCCCACGTCTTGAATCGTCCGTTCCATATATTCCTTGGGCGTCTGATGTGGTTTTCGCCTAAAACCATATTTGGCGAAACTTTCTTCCATAATCGCATAGGCCGTTATGATTGCCTTTCTGTGGTCAAGTGTAGAGAGCATTCCCTCGAGGCTCTTTACGCTTGCCGTCATCAAATCTCGGCGCATCTCCTCGTGAAGATTCTCAACCTCGCGCGGCCCCGATCGGGGCATCGTCCGATAATACCGATACAAAAAAACCAGCACTCCGGCCATTACCGCCAAAATCAAGGCGGTAATAAAGCTGCGTCTTGGTCCCACGCCATCCGGCCGGTTTATTGATTCGTCATCTGCAAATGCTTCCTCCGGCGGAGGTTCCGCCTCCACGACTTCACCCTCCGACGGCATTCGCCCGTCGTCGTTTTTTTCTTCATCAAACGACAAGAAGGACAGCACAAAGGCAGCAAGGAAGTAAATCACAAGGAAAATAATCAGAAGACGCACAATGAGCGAGACGATAACCCAGTTCGGACCCTTGAGCCTGATATTTTCAAACACTTTAGCCCTCACCAAGAATAACGCCGCAGCAGCTCCGCTAACGAGAAAGACACCCATAAGGATTCCGGACAGGATAAAAAACGTACCCGATGAAAGAATGGGAATAAAAGGAGGCCTGCTCACCGGAGCTTTTACTGGGCCGCCGCTCAGCGCCACAAACCCGAAGATACTGAAGGCAAAAAGAGTAAGAATGACGCCACAAACAATAATCCCTTTCATTTGAGTCCGAGTAATGTACAACAATTTTTGCTTTTTGGCACCGCTTCCCACGAAGTAGGACGCTAGAATTTAACTTTCGAGTAACAGCCGGAATTTTTGGATGGGGGGAAACCAAAGGATGATAAGATATGCGAGTAATGGTGAAGGGCTGCGGCACACAATCGGCGCAAGATCGAATACCCGCGAGGCATCGTACTATGTGGCCGGGAGCAGAGTCGTTTACAGATTTGTGTGCGAGCTAGTCCGGGTTTGCGGTCGAGGACCCGCATCGGATAAATCGAAAGGTACAAATCCTAGTGAGATGGCTGGGGAATCCGAAGCCAAGGTGAACTCCCGCGCGTTCAGGTCGGCAAACTTTGGGTCTGCAACGATGCTATGCGCATCTTGGCCTGAGCTCTGCCACTCCTCGAAACCATAGTGCTGGTGAAACGGAGCGCATTTAGTATCGTAACAGATGTTGTTCTCGATAAGTAGGTGGTTCGATCCTTCGTCTGGGTAGATCGCCCATCCGCCATACGTCCGCGACCAGATATCGTGGATCAGGTTGTATCTCAAGCGCGTACCGGCTTGCATGCCCAATGTATAGATTCCGCCCATGTCCGACAGTTTCCCTTTGCCAAGGTGATGGACGTGATTCCACTCGATGATATTCCCGCCGGATTGGTTTTCGTCGTACCCCCAAAGCCATCCCACCGAGACACCGGAGTAAAAAAAATCATGAATGTTGTTATGAACAACAATGTTTGACGGCGCGTCGCCAATTAGGACACCGGCCGCCGGCGGGAAGAGGTGACCGCCATTGCCGATGTCGCAGTCTTCCACAGTGTTTCTTCCGCAACCGTGCCAAATCTTTACACCGCCTGCACCCATATCTTCGATGGCGCAACCGGAAACTCGGTTGTCCCAGCACTTCTCTTCAAATGCAATTCCGTATGTGCCAATGTGTGCCAACGTGCATTGTTCGAAAGCAACGTGATGTGCATCCGATAATGATATAGCTCCCGGCACCATCGGAGCCGACTGGCCGATTGTCGCTAAGCTCTGCGGCTCAGGCCACTCTGTGCGACTGAAGGCCAGCCCCCGAAACACGAGGTGCGGGTGTGAGTTCAGTATCTTTTGGCCAGGTACCTTTTCTAGTTTGCCGCCGGTGATTTCAAGCAACGTGCGGAGATAGGGTGCAACTACCTCGATCGAATCGATCGACTCTCCGGGCATCGGTAGATAGTAGAGCCTTCCCTGTGCGCTATCGAGATACCATTCTCCCGGGGGTGTCCAAAGCTTCGAAAACATTTTCGATGCTGTAGGCCGCTCCGGTCTTGCCGAAATCGTAGGTGAGACGCATATGGGAGTTTCGATCGAGATATGCGATGCGTTCTTCCGCATCGACGCACTCGAGCTTTGCCCTGAAAGATCTCCAGAGCGAGAGAATCACGACCTCTACGTCTTTCAGGTTCTGCCATTTCGGATCAATGTCGCCCTCGGCGTATCCGAATCGATTTGTACCTTTGCCTACCGTCTCCGACCAGGTCCCTTCAAAACTTGCATCATAGGGTGTCTCGATGAGAAACTCACCCTTCTTCGGCAGACTCGGCCTCCGGCGGCGTTCTCCGTTAACCCACAGTTCGGTGAAGTGCCAACTACCGTTTGCCGCGTCAGGAACATCAACCATCCATGCCTCGTTTCCGTGCACTTTGGTCTCAACAAAGCCGGTGATCTTTCGTCCGCCACTGACTACCGGTTGCTCGTCCGGATAGGCCTCGTAGACGACCGGATGCACGGGTTCTGTCGAAGTGTGCCAATCAAACTGCTCCGGGCTCCCAAAGTCATCGTTGGTAAATGAAAGCGTATCGCATCCGACCGATTCCTTAATTGGCCTGGGGTAAGTGGTTCGCGCTATCGAGTCTGTTATTCGAGCCTATGGGATGGTAGGGAATTGGCGAGGAAGGGATTGCTTCGAAAACTACCGCGAAGCGGTTTCGTCCATCGACGTGATTGATGAGTGTCGGGGGGTTGGCGTATTCCGCAAATATGCAGAATGACAGGGGAGAAAAGAGAATCCGTACCAGACGGTTTTAGTTGTCTCCTTTTACACACGTGGATCAGCTCGTTTGGATTTACATTCACTCCCCGCCCTCCAAAACGCTCTTCACTGTCTCCGCTAATTCCTGCATATCCACGGGTTTCGTTATCTTACCGGCAAACCCATAATCGGCATAGTCGGCCATCACTGGATCATGGGCGTAGCCACTGGAGACAATGACGCGGATTTCCGGGTCCATTTCGTGCAACTTACCTACGGCTTTTTGGCCACCCATCCCTCCGGGGACTGTCAAGTCCATGATGACGATATCGTAGGCTTTGCCTCTATCAAGAGATGCGTTATACTCCTGCAACGCATCCTGCCCATCGTAGACACTCTCCACATCGTACCCCAGCGAATTGAGCATCCTACCCACTGTTCTGTGAATCGCATCTTCATCATCCATCAGCAATATGGAGCCGGTTCCATGCGCAAATTCTTGTTCTTGCTCTGTTGCGGTAAGTGCGTGTTCCTGCAAAGCCGGAAGATAAAGCTCAAACGTCGTACCAACATCGATTTCAGAGTGGACGGCAATATGGCCATCGTGTCTCTGGATGATGGAGTGCGTGATCGATAAGCCCAGGCCATGTCCTGCCGTCTTCGTCGAGAAATACGGATCGAAGATCCTGGTTATAACTTCGGCAGTCATACCGATGCCCTGGTCCACTACCGACACTTTGACATAAGGACCCGCTGCTAATGGGAACAGATTCTGGGCGGATAGCTCAATATTTTCAGCCGACACTTTCAACATCCCACCATCGGGCATCGCCTGATCCGCATTGAGCACGAGATTCTGAATCACTTGACCGATTTGCCCTTGGTCTATGTGAACCGAGTGCAGATTTTCGGCCAGGTGATACTCGGGTTTCGTATTGGATCCATGCAACGATAGCTCTGTCGTTTCCCTGATCAGCACTTCAATAGATGTGACTTCTTTAATTGGAGTCCCCCCTTTCGCAAAGGTCAGCAACTGCTGAGTCAGATCTCTGGTTCGATCTGCCGCCTTTATGCCATCCACGGCGATCTGATGTGCATCGCTATCTTTGTCTAGGAGCATCTCCAACAAAGTAAGACTGCCAATAACCCCAGTGAGTACATTATTGAAATCATGCGCGATACCACCCGCGAGAACACCGAGTGATTCGAGGTTCTGGTTTTTTCTGATCTCCTCTTCCATGCGCTTGTACTCGGTCAGGTCCTTCAGCCGACGCACACCTTCGGACACCACCGGGGCAAATTGTTCCAATAGGTCGATGTCCCGCTCGTTAAAGGCGTTTTCGCGAGTGCTACTCAATACCAGAGTACCGTCGCGGATGGGCACATCTACCACCGAGCGCATCTCTCCAATTCTAAGGGGCTTCCACCTTTCAATTTCCGTCCGGTTGCGGCGGTACAACGGTACTCCCGTTTCCACCGTATGGAGAAGGAGTGGATGAATATCGTCCATTTCACGGCGCACAACTCCTGCTCCATGAGTTATGGCATAAGAGATCCGCGTATTTTTCGAGCGATCAAGAATATTGATTCCACAGTTAAAGTAATCGATCCATTCCCGCAGCTCCTTATTCAATGTCCTGACGACGAGTTCCCAGCCTTCATCACCATTCATCAGCAGGATTTGGTTACGCACCCGCTGCAGCGCTAGGTTAACCTGAGTGACTTGCTCCATCTGCCTTCGCTCGATGATTTCCTTTTCTAAGTCCTGGTTGTGCTGTTCCAAAGAGCGTAGGTCGTCCAACCGCAAGAACCCTTCAGCAACCACATCGACCAGTTTCTGAATAAAGGCGATATCCAGCTCGGAGAAGGCGTCCTGTTGGGTGCTCTTGACCGCTAAGGTGCCCTGAGCAAAAGGCACGTCCACCACAGAGCGTATGGACGTTCCGAACTCTTCGTTAATATAGTCCTGCTCCCCAAAGACATCATCGGTGGCCAGATCCGGACGACAGGTAGGCCCCCCGGCGTGCCATAGCTCGAGTATCATGTCCATTTCGTCCTTATCCTCGACTGTCCGCCACAAGCGCTCCTCCGTGTAATACTGGTGCGCAGTCGGCGCAATACCGGAAGTATCCACCCAGTTGATGCCGCAGTCGTAAAAGGGGATGCCTGCCATTTCCAGCGCCGTGCCCAGGGCATTGAGCAGCTGGTCGGCCTCGTCAACGCTTTTCATCTTCCATATGGCGGCCCGGATCTGTTGCACCGCTACTTGCTGGCGTTTTTGCATCCCGCTTTCCGTCACGTCACGAACCGAAGCAAGGACGCAGTTTCTTTCATCTATTCCAATGCGCGAGGCTGAAATCTCGACCGGCAGAAGCTGGCCACTTTTGCTTATACAGGTGAGTTCATCGGTCCACCCTTTTCCCTTATCCAGAACTGAATCAGTAAAGGTCTCCAATTTGCTCATTCCTTTCGGATGAATGGTGGAGATGGGCGCGGACAACAACTCTTCACGAGTGTATTCGAGCATGTGACACGCCGCGCGATTGGCTTCGAGGATTTCATCGCGCTCTGGATCAATAACAAAAATGCCGTCGTGGGAGTCATCAAAAATACTGTGGAATCGCTTTTTAGTCTCTGACAGCGCCTGTTCTACTCTCTGACGTTCTACTATCTCCTGTTGCAGTACCTCATTAGCTTTTCCCAACACCGTCTTTGTCTGTTTGCGCTGGCGACAGAAAAAGGCCGTCAACCAAATGGCAAACAGCGCGAGAAGGCGGTTTACAATCACCATCCAGAAAATCCCGGCGGGAGGTGAGAAGAAGTAGCCCAGAATAGTCAGGACAGTACCAACCACGGCGAGAATGAAGACATAATGACGCCACGGTGAGTACAGACTTATCATTATCAGAGCTACATACGGCACACCACCTGCCACACCCAACGGCAGCGACAGATCCAGGATGAAAATTCCCGTCGCTACCAAGATGCTAGCGCCGACGATGCGGGTGGCAGAGAAATGTTTTATTCTGAGCATGATCCCTCTTGTCCCACCTTTAATCTCTTGGTCAAAATAGAAACCGCACTACCCTATTCACGCTTCGGCAGTGTGTCTATCTTGAGGTGATCGGCTTTCTCTCTCTCTAGCCCCGATGTTTCCCACCCCTCAGTCTGTCAGATGAGGATCTGCGCCTTTGCGTCCGAATCTTTCGATCCGGTTAGCCTTTTTGGATGCTTTTTCCTGCTTATAATGGTATGCCATTCCCTCTAGGCTGTCCACAGAAAAGCCCCAGATCTCGGCGATGGTTCAAGAATGGATGCTAGAGAATTCACTACTAATAACCCCCTGATTGAAAGTCCAAGATAGTCAAACCTTGACCAATGGAGCACACTATCGTAACCCCGTATCTTGTGCCTACCCACGGCCGCCCGCTTTCTGATAGCGTCCTTGCGAAGTTGTTCAAGCCAGCGATCTATAGGCTTATCTCCCTTCGGACTCTTAATCAAACTCACAAAGTTCTGCGCGTTTTCCAGGGTGGTTAGCTGAACTACAGACTGTACCGTTATTGGTCCAGTTTCCGGGTCAGTGGCAATTCGATCGGCCTCGATCATAACATTGTTTGAGCCGGCGTTTGAGATCAAGTCTGGTGAGGAGCGCCTGGGAAAGAATCAATCCAGAGAATGATGACGGCCGCTAACCCTCAAAGCAAAGCTCTGTTAGTTGAGGAAAATATTGAACGGCTTATAGGCCGTTCCGGCCCTCAAGCCATTTCTGAAATGAATGCGGACACCACTACTTCCGGCCGTTTAGCTGCAAAGGGTTTTACCTCTGTCCGTCATGTGGCCAATAACGCACGCTTCTATTCGTTGAGCATCTGAATCAGGAAGTTTTACGAGATTTACCGCATCTACAATTCGTCCTTGCCACCTCGTCCCACTCGATCGCGCGGTTGGGGGGGTATGATACGTGTAATTCTTTGCCAATATGAGATGGCTGACTGCTTTCTCAAGGTTCCCAATAGTGCGCCGCATCTCGAGCCGAAGGTTCTTGGATTGCTTGGCTATTGATAGGGCTTTTTCAAGGGCCGCAAGTACTCTGGTACCGTCACTCTGTTGAAGTGCCAGCGCGCCTCCGTGCTGTGCCGGCAGCTCGGCTTGTCGGTCATCCAACGGCAGGCCCTTGAGCGCATCGAGACCCGTCTGAAATTGAGATAAGGATTCCTCGTATGCTTAGCGCTCCATGCCCTGTTTTCCACCTAACAGCGCTTTGGGTAGAATCCAAAAGGGTGTGTCATGTTTACCGATCTGGCTACATTATGAGAGGCGCTCGGCATTTTTCCTGGCGGTGCAGATTGGCAGAAGGCTTGTCAAGATTCGGTCAGATTGAGCAGACGGTGCCACGACTCAGTGTCAAGACCGTCGACATACCCGACAACAAATTTCTCCATGTGAATCTGTTCCTGCTGGGGTATAATCGTTTTTATTTCTTGGGGCAAAACCTTAAGTATTTCTTGATAAGCGTGTTCCAGCAATCGATAGCCAGAGCTTTCGGACCCCGAAAATTTAGGGTGAGGTTTAATGATGCCATCTTTCACCATTGCTGAATCCAAGATATCGGACATCTTATCGAGCAGATATAATTTCCGCTCCCACGAGGCGGTCATCCGGACCGCCTCATCCACAATGGGCCCAATCTTTTCAAACAGGCTCGGTAATCTCTTGAAGAAAGCTAACAACCATTTGTCGTAGGGGAAATAGCGCTTATCAATCATGAACGCCAATTGTATTCCCCACCGCAATGCTTTGCCGAACGCCAGGGCCGCAAATAAATCATTGTTGCGAAGAATCGCACGCTTGAGTGCGTACGTGCCCATTCCCGAGAAGTATCGACACCAATGGGCTATGCGCCGCAATCGCACTGGTTCCGGGTAGTAATTTTGCAATTTGCGACGAATTGCTGTGAATTCTCCAACAGGATCGTACCATACCTCGCCATTTATCACGTGGATGACATCTTCCTCCGGCATGCTCAGCCATTCTTCATATGTATCAGGCGGGTGGTCGATGCCGATCGTACGAGCTAAAAAACCGGGCAGGATATCCGGAGCAATTCCAGCTCCGGCCACCAATCCCTCTCCCATTTCGTGACCTTGGAACGTGGCGGGCAGATGGGAATCAAGGACGCGGAGCATCTCTTCTCGCTTTGTGTTGAAAACATCCGCAGGCATCAGTGCATCTATACGAACCCCCCAATGGTGGTCGCGGGACAACTCGTCATCCATGCCCAACGCCTCCGAACCCATTCCAAAAACGCCAAATGTCATTTGGGCTGTTTCCCGCGGGAATTCCTGTTCCAATATCGGCCGTACAACCTGGTCAAAAAAATCGTGACTAATCTCTATAATAGTATTTTTCGTGAGAGCCCCCACGGTCGCAGTTTTTCATCAGTCAATATTTTACAGCACACCCTAGTTTTAGGCTACGTGCATGCTGCAAATACCTGGGTTGGGGCATATACGGCGACAAATTGCTATTCAATTCAGCCCAAAACAGTTGACCGGAATGAAATAGAAAGTGAGAATCGAGAGCGAGGTTACAGGAGAACATGGCTAAGAACATCCACGCTGTCACAGGTGCTTTCGGTTACTCTGGAAAGTACATTGCTAAGCGGTTACTTCACCGTGGTTATGAAGTAATCACCCTGACCAATTCTGTCAATCGCGCCAATCCGTTCGACGGGAAGGTTAAGGCATACCGGTTCAACTTCGACTACCCAGAAGAGTTGGCTAAGTGCCTTCAAGGCGTATCTGTACTCTACAATACGTACTGGGTCCGGTTCAATCATAAAATGTTCCGACACGCCGACGCGGTCAAAAACACTTTGGTTCTGTTCGAGGCAGCCAAAGCTGCCAATGTTGAACGGATTGTTCACGTGAGCATCACGAACCCATCTGAAGATTCCCAACTGGAGTACTTCAGCGGAAAGGCAAGACTTGAACGGGCACTGGCAGATTCGGGTATTTCGCACGCCATTCTCCGGCCAACCGTCCTGTTCGGGAAAGAGGACATATTGATCAACAATATTGCGTGGGCGTTGCGATGGCTCCCTGTGTTTGGTATTTTTGGCGATGGTGAGTACCGTCTGCAACCAATCCACGTCGACGACCTAGCCGCCCTTGCCGTTGAGCAAGGTGTCGAGAAAGATAACGCCATAATTAATGCCATCGGCCCAGAAACATTTACCTATAGAGAATTGGTCCAAATGGTCGGCAAAGCAATAGGGAAGAACAGGCCCATTTTCTCGGTTTCCCCACCAATTGGGTTCCTCGCGGGATGGATTCTAGGCAAAATCGTTGGTGACGTCATGATTACCCGCGAAGAGATTGAGGGCCTGATGGCGAATCTTCTCTCCGTAGATTCACCTCCCGCCGGGAACACAAGATTGACCGATTGGATTCGAGAACATGCCGATGCATTGGGCAGACACTACACAAGCGAGCTTGCTCGCAGAAAGGATAGAATTGCAGAATACCAGAGCAACTAACAATTGAGCTCAACTTGACAATCGATGAATTGGAGTTGGCTCGGTCTTCGCTTTCTTGCAGCGGCTTCTATCCGGAGCCCTAAATAGTTTTCTCGATTTCGTCACACCTCAAAAAAACCCAGCAAAAACCTTGCTACGGTTTGCACCGTATGGTATAGTCCAGAACTGACCGGTCAGTTCTATAATGCCGGTCTCAAATACAATTATCTGTAGATGCATTGATGTTTTTCTGGCTAAATTTTCTGCTGACGGCACAATATCTTTTGACGGCCGTACAGTATATCATCTTTTTTTTCACCTCGGCGGAGCGCTCGTCAACGGTAGCTCGTTGGGCGTTGTTTTCCGGAATCGGTCTGCACGTTGCCCTTCTCATTTGGGAGGGTGTCCGTGTTCACCGGATGCCCCTTACCACGGTGTTTGAGGCCATGAGCGTACTTTCGTTCGCCCTCGCCCTTGGCTATCTCATAATTGAGTTTCGCATCCATAAAAAGGCCCTTGGTTCGTTCGTTTTTCCTATCGTATTTATCTTTCAGCTCATCTCATCCATAGGCTACAGGATGAATGTTTTGGACAGCAGCATCATCCGCATGCCCGTATTCGGTATTCACACCATTTCATCGGTTTCCGGCTACGCTTTTTTTATCTATTCGATGATCCTCGGCATCCTGTATTTGCATCTTTTCTCGGAGCTCAAACGAAAGAAATTCGATATTGCCTTCGACCGGCTACCACCTCTCGAGGTTCTCGATCGTCTGAATAGTATTTGCGTGCTCATCGGATTTGTTCTGTTGAGCATTGGTATCGCCGGCGGCACATACATGGCTATAGTTATTTGGAGAACCTTCCCTCTTTTCGACCCAAAGATATTCCTCTCCGTGGTTCTCTGGATCATTTTTCTTGCCAGCATAATTCTGCGTTACGTCGTCAAATGGAGCGGGAGGAAGATGAGCTACATTTCTCTGGTGGGTTTCTTTCTCATCGTACTGATCTTTCTTGTAGAAATACTAACTCAGTTTTCGGTGCATAGGTTTTAGCTCGATGGCAATGTATCCGGTATTCCTTAAGCTGAAAGATAAAGAGTGTCTGGTGGTCGGTGGTGGCAAAGTTGCACTGAGAAAGGTCCATGGTTTGCTCGCCGCAGGAGCGAGGGTAACCGTGATTGCGCCGAGACTCGAAACAGCATTACGGGATATGACCGGCACCGGAAAAATCGCGAGCAATGAGCGTCCATACCGGAGCGAAGACCTCACGAGCTGCGCGGTTGTGATCGCCGCAACAGATTCCGCCCAGGTGAATCACCGGATATTTCGTGACGCACAAAATGCAAGGATCCTGGCAAATGTCGTGGATGATCCGGAACACTGTGACTTTTACGTGCCTTCCATCGTCAAAAGAGGAGATCTTCAAGTCGCAATTTCAACTTCCGGAAAGGCGCCGCTATTCGCAAAGCGACTCAGGAAGTTTCTGGAGCGCATACTGTATCCGGGTTTGGACGAGGACCTTGGGACTCTTGGAGAGGAGAGAAAACGTGCAATTCAGTCGTCGTGCAAAACCGGCGAGGCCCGGCATGAGGATGTCAGAAGGGCGTTGGCGGCTCGAATTGCGGAAATCATGAGGAGAATCGAGCAAGCATGATCGGCGTTATTGGGATAAATCACGAGGCCGCACCGGTAGAGATCAGGGAGCGTTTTTCAATAGATCCCGACCGCGTATTGCCTCTCTCAGCCGGGCTCAAACAGGAAGAATCTCTATCTGAGATCGTGCTGTTGTCGACATGCAATCGCTCGGAAATCTATTTCGTCTCAAAAAAGGAATGTGCCGCCAGTTTGCGCAATAGCTTTATCAATGCCGTTATTGGCAATGCCGGCAATCCAGAAGGCCTGTGGGACTACTTCTACTTTTACATGAATGAGGGAGCCATAGCTCATCTGCTAAAAGTCGCAAGCGGCCTCGACTCCATGGTACTCGGGGAGAATCAAATACTTGGCCAGGTAAGGGAAGCATACAGGAATAGCACCCAAGGCGGATTCACCGGAGTTGTACTCAACCGGCTGTTTCACCGCGCCATGGAAACCGGCAAGCGAGTCCGAGCGGAAACTGCTATCAACGAGAGCGCATCCTCAATCAGCTATGCGGCCGTGGAGCTCTGCGGAAAAATCTTTGAGAACTTGCGTGACCACCCGCTTCTCCTCGTAGGCGCCGGCGAGACAGGGGAGTTAGTGTTGAAAAGCCTGAAGGAGCGGGGCGGCAGCCGAGTCACCATAGCAAATCGGTCCTACGACCGCGCGGTCGAGCTTTCCTCAAGCTATAACGCAAAGCCTGGTAGATTGGTAGATCTCACAGAGTTTCTGGTTCAGCACGACATCATCATTACCTCGACCTCATCAAAGGAACCGATAATCCTTACCGGAATCATGAAACGGGTAATGAGACAACGCAAGAATAGGCCTATTTTCCTCATCGATCTCTCAGTGCCGAGAAACATCGAATATGAAATCAGGGACCTCGATAATGCTTTTCTCTATGATATCGACGATCTAGAAATCGTGGTGGCCAGGAACCGGGAAAAACGCCGCGCCGAGATAACCAAGGCGGAAGCAATTGTCACGGAGCTTCAGCTTGATTTTGAAAAATGGTTGCAGGGCCTTCAACTTGGGCCTACCATCGCAGCACTCAAAAAAAAGTTTGACGGGGTAAACGATACCGAGCTCAAGCGCCTTGAGAATCGCCTACCGGAGCCGGAGTTCCATCGCGTCGCTGAATACGGAACCTTTCTCAAGGGAAAATATTTCGGCATGCTTATCAAGAATCTCAAGCTCCTAGCAGCTAATGGGGAAAATCCCGAATATGTTGAGCTGGTCAAAAAGCTGTTTGAGCTCGAGGATGATTCGTGACCGTCAAAAGAGCAATCGTACTTGGTTCCCGCGGCAGCAAGCTGGCTTTGGCCCAAGTAGAGATCGTGCGGGAAGTACTGGCAGCCTCCTGCCCGGATCTTCTGGTGAAAGTGGCCACGTATACCACAAAGGGCGACTCGGTTACCGATGTTCCTCTCAGTCAGGTAGGTGGAACCGGGATCTTTACCAGTGAGCTCGAATCGGCTCTGCAATCCGGTGAGATCGACATAGCTGTGCACAGTCTTAAGGACGTGCCGTCGGAGATCGACGAGGGCCTCGCCATCGCGGGAGTACTAGAGAGAGCCGATCCCCGCGATGCGTTTCTGAGCGAGGACGGTAGACTCTTAGAAGAGCTGGAAAAAGGAGATACAGTCGGGACGTCGAGTCTGCGAAGAAAGGCCCAGCTTTGCCGAATTAATCCCGGTGCGGTTGCCGTCGATATAAGAGGAAATATCGATACTCGGATCAGGAAATTATTTCAAGGGCATTGCGACGGAATAATTCTAGCCGCGGCCGGGCTTCACCGTGCCGGCTTTGAATCGTCAATAACTGAATATTTACGTTTGGATACAATGCTTCCGGCTCCCACTCAGGGCATCATTGGCCTCGAGGTGCGCGGCGACGACAAAACGACGATAGACATAGTAGCATATTTGAATCACAAGGCAACCTGGCTGGCGGCCGCCGGCGAGCGTTCTTTTCTACGTGAAGTCGAGGGCGGTTGCCGGATACCCGTCGGGTGCCACGCAGCTCTTGACAAAGCAACTATGGAAATAACCGGGCTTGTGGCCGACGTCGACGGCACACGTTTGGTGAGAAGATTTTTGCGGGGACCGGCCGACCAAGCCGCCGATCTGGGGAAAAAGTTGGCCGGTGAAATACTAGCGAGCGGAGGGAGAGAGATTCTTGAAATCGTACGTACCGGCAACATCTGAAAAAAAAGCCAGGAAGCTCGAGCTCATCATCTCAACAGCCTGCAAGCTGTTTGCCGACAAAGACTATCAGCACGTTTGTATGGAAGAAATCGCGCAGAGCGCAGGCGTGGGGAAGGGCACGATCTATATTTATTTCGCGTCAAAAGAGGATCTCTACCGTTCAATTATTCGGTACCGGTTGGAGCATCTCATCGAGATTTTGGAGAAAGCGTATAGCGGGCGTGAAGATACGGTAAAAAATCTCCGGAGCTTTGTGATTCACATCCACAAGTTCATGACAAAACATCCGTTTTTCTACAGGCTGTGGAAGAAGGAAGAAGGAGGCATAGACAGCACCGATGACGCGGGTTTATACGAGCTAAAAGAGCGGATCTATCGGCTTGTGAGAGAGATCCTCGAGCAGGGCGAAACCGAAGGCGTGCTGCGGGAAGATATCGATCATGAGCTCGTCGCCTATCTGATTCTCGGCATGACCGATGCCCTCAAAAAAAGCCCAAAGGACATCTATAAACGCGAAAAATCTGTCGACGCCTTACTCGAAGTACTGCTCAAAGGGATCAGCAGGGGAAATGTCAGCTCGAGTCCGGTTTACGACGAATACCGCCACATAAAAGAGCCCGTTGATGAAGCATAGGGGAAAGGTTTCTCTGGTGGGAGCCGGGCCCGGAGATCCGGGCCTGATATCAGTTTACGGCATGGATTGTCTGTCTCGGGCCGATGCCGTTGTATACGACTATCTCTCAAATGATGAGCTTTTGTGCCACTGCAAGCCGGACTGCAAATGCATTTACGTCGGCAAGCAGGCAGGGCGGCATGCGTACTCTCAAGACCAGATCAACGAAATACTCGTGAGAGAGGCCTTTGAGAATCAATACGTAGTAAGGCTCAAGGGCGGCGATCCCTTCGTGTTCGGCAGGGGTGGGGAAGAGGCGATGGCACTCCTCGGGAAAGGAATCAAGTTTGAAATAGTCCCGGGTGTTACCGCGGCTGTTGCAGGTTTAGCATACGCCGGGATTCCGCTAACCCACCGTGGTGTTTCCTCGGAGGCAAGCTTGATTACGGGTCATGAAACGGCCGGCAAACAGGATTCCGACATTAATTGGGAGCTGCTCGGGCGGAGCACAGGAACATTGACATTTTATATGGGCGTGCGAAATTTGCCAAAAATCGTTGACAGGTTGACCGCGCACGGGCGCCCGGGGGACACTCCGACCGCGGTGATCCAATGGGGTACGCTGAACCATCAAAAAACCGCGCAGGGAACACTCCAATCAATCGTTGAGAAATGCGCATCGGAGGGGATCTCCTCTCCGGCAATTATTGTAGTCGGAAAAGTGGTCGCACTCCGTGAGCAGCTCAGGTGGTTTGATAATCGACCACTGTCCGGTAGGCGTGTGGTCGTAACCAGAAGTCGAGATTCGGCGTCCTCACTTTCCCGCGAGCTAAAAAGGCGAGGCGCCGCTGTAGTGGAGTTTCCGACAATCGAGATAATTCCCTTTGAGGATCTCGGTGAATTACGCGCTGCGATCTCAAGAGTTGGTGACTACGCCTGGATCGTTTTTACCTCAAAACACAGCGTGAGGATTTTTATGTCCGAACTGGCAAATCAAGGAAAGGATAGCCGATGGCTATCCGGTGTAATGATAGCTTCAATCGGATCTGAAACGGCCAAGAGGCTGGGCGAACGGGGGATCATCCCGGATCTGATCCCGGAGAGACAGACCTCGGAAGGCTTGCTCGAAGCGTTTACTTCGGCAAATATCGGCGTGGATGGCATGCGGGTGTTGATTCCCGGATCCGAGCTATCACGTGGCGTTGTGTTTGAAGGATTATCAAAAAAAGGCGCGCAACCGCATATGATCCCTATCTATGCCAATCGCACCCCAGAGTACACGGCGGATCAGATAGACGAGGCGTTTTCCGGTCCGCCGGATATCGTTACCTTTACCAGCTCATCAACGGTTAAAAATACGTTGAGCATCTTACGGGCCCATGGTCGTGAGGATTTGATCCCTCGACTAGGGGGTGCATGTATTGGACCGGTGACCGCCGCGACTGCGGCAAGGGAGGGAATCACCATCTGTGTCGAACCAACGCGGCCGTCGATACACGAGCTTGCAGACAGCATAGAGCAATTTTTTTTAAGAAAGGAATCATCATGATAGGTATATCCAAGCTTTACTGCGGAACGGTTGAGCCGTCGGACCCCCTTAGGTACGGCCGGTCATCAAAAAAAATGCCGTCGCATCTTCTCCAATTTTCAAAGGATAAAAAACCGGTAGTAGTCTGGAATGTGGGTCGTCGCTGCAACCTCCGTTGCGTCCATTGCTACTCCCACTCAAAAAACCAGGAGTATGACGGTGAGCTATCTACCGAACAGGGAAAGGCGCTGTTAGACGATCTAGCCGACTTTGGGTCACCGGTTATCCTTTTCTCCGGCGGCGAGCCCCTCATGAGACCGGACATTCTGGCACTCATAGAACACGCGAGGGGTCGGGGCATGCGGGCGGTGCTCTCAACAAATGGAACACTCATCACCAAGGAACTTGCCGCTACGCTGCACAAAATGCAGCTTTCTTACGTAGGGATCAGCCTCGATGGATTAAAGGAAACCCATGATAAGTTTCGCGCCGTTTCCGGTTCGTTTGACGATGCAATAACAGGGCTTCACAACTGCCAGGAGGCGGGCATAAAGGTGGGGCTCAGATTCACAATCAACAAGAGAAATGCACAGGATATCCCGGGTATATTTGACCTACTCGAGGAGCACGAAATCCCCCGCGTCTGCTTTTACCACCTAGTATATGTAGGACGGGGAAGCAAGCTTATTCAGGAAGACCTGAGCCACGACGAAACCCGGGCCACGGTAGATCTCATTATTGATCGGACCAACACCCTTTTTGAGAATGGCGCGACCAAAGAGGTACTCACCGTGGACAACCATGCCGACGGCGTGTACATCTATCTGCGTCTGCAAAAAGAGAACCCGGCAAAGGCGAAAAACGTGCTCAGTCTTCTCCGGATGAACGGCGGCAACAGCACCGGCAACGGAATAGGGTGTGTGAGTTGGGACGGCGCCGTACACGCCGACCAGTTCTGGCGCCACTATTCATTTGGCAACGTAACCGAGCGACCGTTCGGTGAGATTTGGACCGACACCGCAAATCCTCTCATGGCAAAACTGAAGGACAAGCGCCCCCACGTAAAAGGCAGATGCGCAGAGTGTAAACATCTGGACATATGTGGAGGCAACTTCAGGGTGCGTGCGGAGGCGGTAACGGGTGACCTCTGGAAAGCGGATCCGGCGTGCTACCTCACCGATCAAGAAATCGGCATAGCCTGAGGGGGAAATACCATGGCATTTCCAATCACAAGACCAAGACGGCTGAGACAGAACGAAGCATTTCGGAGACTTGTCAGAGAAACTCGCCTGTCGGTGGATAATTTTATTCTGCCCCTGTTTGTCTGCCCGGGCAAAAAAGTACAAAACGAAATACCGTCGATGCCAGGGAACTACCAACTATCCGTTGATAAGCTGAAGGATGCCTGCAAATCCGCGGCGGGAGTGGGTGTTCCGGCGGTCATACTCTTTGGTATCCCGAATGAGAAGGATCAAACGGGATCGGAGTCATGGTCGGAGGACGGTATTATCCAAACGGCAATTCGAGAGGTCAAACACAACGTCCCTGAGCTCCTGGTAATTACCGATGTTTGCCTCTGCGAATATACCTCCCACGGCCACTGCGGCGTGATTGTGAACAATGATGTAGACAACGACCAAACCCTTGGGCTTCTGGCAAAACAGGCTCTTTCCCACGCCCAAGCAGGAGCCGATATGGTTGCGCCTTCGGACATGATGGATGGGAGAGTCGGCGCAATCCGGACGGTTCTCGACGAGAATGGACTTGCCCACATCCCGATAATGTCTTACGCGGCCAAATATGCATCGAGCTTCTATGGTCCTTTCAGGGACGCCGCAGGATCTGCTCCCCAATTCGGCGACAGACGCGGCTATCAGATGGATCCCGCCAATGGCGTCGAGGCCCTCCGGGAGGTTGCCCTGGATATCGAGGAGGGTGCGGACATTGTGATGGTCAAGCCCGCCCTCGCCTACCTTGATATTATCTGGCGGGTTAAAGACCGTTTTAATCTGCCGGTAGCCGCATATAACGTGAGCGGGGAGTTTGCCTGTATTAAGGCCGCGGGCGCACGGGGCTGGATCGATGAAGAGCGGGCAATGATGGAGTCGCTTACAGCCATGCGACGAGCCGGCGCCGATATTATCCTCACCTATTTCGCCGTAGAAGCGGCCAAGGTTCTACAAAAAACAGGAGCTATATAATGCACTCAACCAGTGAAAAAACATACATTCCCAGGCTTGTTGCTTGGGAAGTGACAAAGCGCTGCCAACTGGCATGTCGGCATTGCCGGGCCTCCGCGGCGGATAAGGATTTCTCCGGAGAGCTCAGCACCGATGAGTGTTTCAGACTTCTCGATTCAATCGCGTCTTTTGCAAAGCCCATCATCATACTCACCGGCGGTGAACCAATGGCACGTGAGGATATCTACGAAATAGCGCGCTACGGTACCGACATCGGTCTTCGGATGGTCATGGCGCCGTGCGGCACGCTTATGGACAGCGATAGCACGAAACGAATCTTAGATTCTGGAATAATGCGAATCAGCCTGAGCATAGACGGCGCGGATCGGGAAACCCATGATTCATTTCGGCAGGTAGACGGGGCTTTTGACGCCGTGACGAAGGCCACGGAGCTCGCCAATAAAGCCGGACTCGAGTTTCAGATTAATACGACTGTTAGCCGTCTCAACGTGCACCAGCTCGGAGACATTCTCAACCTTGCGATCGATCTCGGCGCCGTTGGATTTCACCCGTTTCTCCTGGTGCCCACCGGTCGCGGCAAGGACCTTGGAGAATATGAGATCGACCCGGAAACATATGAAGAAGTACTTGTATGGATTTACCGGAAGGCTCTCGAGCTCGACATCCAGGTTAAACCGACCTGCGCGCCGCACTACTATCGGATCTACCGACAGATGGAACGAAAAGCAGGTCGTCCGGTAACTCCAAAGACCCACGGCATGAATGCAATGAGCAAGGGTTGCCTCGGCGGCCAGTCATTCGCATTTATTTCGAATACGGGCAAGGTACAGATCTGCGGATTTATGGACGACGAGGCCGGAGATGTCCGCAGAGAGGATTACGTTTTCAAGAACATATGGGATGGTTCCGAGCTTTTTGCGGAGATCAGAAATCTTGACGGATACGATGGCAGGTGCGGTATCTGCGAGTATAGACGCGTGTGCGGCGGCTGCAGGGCGAGAGCGAAAGCGGTTACAGGCAACTATCTGGCCGAGGAACCATTCTGCGTTTATCAGCCGCGCGTGGCATCCGTGGATCACGCGTAGTGGAGTTTTCAGTTTCGGAGAGCAGCCTCCTCGAAGCGATTCAACTCGATCTGCCCATGGAACGCCGTCCTTTCTCGGCAATTGGGGACCGGTGCAGGATGAACGAATCCGAGGCGATCGATGGGCTTCAGTCTTTACTTGAAAACGGGTATATCAGGGAAATTTCCGCAATCCTCGATGCCCGCAGAATTGGGTTTATCAGCTCATTGATAGCAGCTAGCACACCCGATCCAGATATCGACTCTATTGCGGACCGGATAAGCGCTCATTCCGGCGTCAGCCATAACTATCGCAGGGAGGACAAGTTTAACCTGTGGTTCACCCTGGCGGTTCCACACGGACGATCGTTACACGATGAAGTCGTTCACCTGCTTAACAGTGGATCGAAAATACCGTTCCTCATACTACCCGCGTTAAAAACGTACAAGCTTGGTGTCCATCTCTCATTCAGGAACGGGAACGGCACGGGCCCTCAATCGGCGGCATTGGGGGAGGACCACGGTAGGACGCACTCCGCAACGGATCCCCCCGAAAAAGCGGTGCAGTTGAGCGGTTTACAGAAACGTCTGCTCATGACTTTGCAGCAACCGTTTCCGTTGACTAAAGAGCCTTGGTCGGTTGTTGCCGAGGCCGTCGGAATCGGTGCATCAGAACTCATGCGCGAGATCAGCTCTCTCAAACAGACCGGAGCAATACGGCGTATTTCGGGAGTTCTCCGACACAGGAAATCGGGTTATACGTCAAACGGCATGAGCTGCTTTTCGGTTCCCGATGATCTTATGGACGATGCCGGGTACAAGGCAGCGGCATATCCCGAGGTTTCCCACTGTTACCGGCGACCGGTCTCGGAGGAGTGGCGGTATCCACTCTTTGCCATGATACACGCCCGCTCTCGAAAAGAAAGCGATGGCGTAGCGGATTCAATCGCAGCAGAAATCGAGTGCACGGATTACCGTGTGCTCTACAGCACAAGAGAATATAAAAAGCAGCGGACTAAATATACCTGGGAGTTACATAATCATGAAATCAAGTGACTTATTTGCTGAAGCTCAACACTATATCCCGGGGGGCGTCAACAGCCCCGTACGGGCGTTCGGATCGGTGAAAATGGACCCGATCTATTTTGAGCGAGGCGCGGGATCAAAGCTCTATGACATCGAGGGGAAAGAATATATCGACTATGTGTGCTCCTGGGGTCCACTAGTTTTTGGCCATGCCGATCCTCGAGTTGTCGGTATTCTCAAAAAGAGCGCGGAAAGTGGAACGAGTTTTGGCGCAAACACAGAGATCGAGATCAAGTTTGCGAAATTGATAACAGAAATATATGATTCCATCGATCTTATTCGCATGGTGAGCTCAGGCACCGAGGCCACGATGAGCGCCGTCAGGCTCGCCCGGGGTTATACGAGGAACGACAGGATCATCAAGTTTGAGGGGTGCTATCATGGCCACGGCGATAGCTTTTTAATCAAGGCAGGCTCGGGAGTGCTCACCTTGGGTATCCCCGGTAGCCCGGGCATTACCGCGAACAACGCCAAGGACACCCTTCTCGCAAGTTTTAACGACATAGAATCCGTAAAGCAACTGTTTAAATCTAACAGAGGCGAAATTGCCGCCGTCATCGTGGAACCGATCATGGGCAACGCCGGCGTAATCCCGCCTGAGCAGCATTTTCTCGAACAGCTACGAGAGGTAACCTCCCAGGAAAACGCCCTGCTAATATTTGACGAGGTGATTACCGGTTTTCGCGTTGCGTTGGGCGGAGCGCAGCAGCTTTACGGTATCTGCCCCGATCTCACCTGTCTTGGCAAAATCATCGGCGGTGGATTGCCGGTGGGAGCCTTCGGCGGAAGACGGGAGATCATGGAGCACCTCGCCCCCCTTGGACCGGTTTACCAAGCCGGAACATTGTCGGGCAATCCGATAGCGATGGCGATTGGCTATGAAACCGTTTCGCGACTCACCGACACATCTGTATATGAACGGCTCGAGACTAGGGCGGCAGCTTTGTCCTCGGGATTTGCGGAGAATATGAGGCGCCTTAATCTGTCCTTTTGCATGAACCGGGTAGGATCGATGATGTGTATGTTTTTCACCGAGAATAATGTTTCTGATTTTTCCGCTGCCATGACCGCGGATACAGGACTATTTACAGAGTATTTTAGGCACATGGTGGAATCCGGCATCTATATTGCGCCATCCCAGTTTGAGGCTGCGTTTATCTCGGCCGCCCACACGGAAGCTGATATCGAGCGAACCATTCAATGCAATTATGATGCGCTAAAGGCCATCACGGCGTAGGGTGTATGAAAATCGATTCCCATCAGCATTTTTGGAAGTATAACACCACCGATTATGTATGGATGTCCGATGAGCACGAACCTCTGAAGCGGGATTTCCTGCCGGAGGATCTTTTGCCGCTCCTCGGCAAGGCGGGACTGACGGGTAGCATCGCCGTGCAAGCTCGGCAGAAGGTGAAGGAGACCGCGTGGTTGCTACAGTTGGCAGGCACCCATGATTTTGTCAGAGGCGTTGTGGGATGGCTCGACCTCCAGTCTGAGTCTCTAGAGGCGCAGTTGGATGAGTTTGCCCCACATCCCAAATTGCTGGGAGTCCGGCATCTCATTCACGACGAGCCCAATGATCTTTTTGTCAAAGGGGAGGCTTTTAGGCATGGCATTTCCCTGCTCTCCGAACGAAACCTTACCTATGATCTCCTCCTCTTTCCAAAGCATATTGCCGTCTCCACGGAATTGGTCGACTCTTTTCCGGAACAGCAGTTTGTAATCGACCATATTGCTAAGCCCCAAATAAAAGAAGGCATTCTGTCTCCGTGGCGAGAAGATATGGCTGAAATCGCAAAACGGGAAAATGTGTTCTGTAAGGTGTCCGGCATGGTGACCGAGGCGACGTGGAATGAATGGACCGCAGAAGATTTTTTTCCGTATCTCGACGTGGTGTTCAACGCCTTTGGGCCGGAACGGATTATGATTGGTTCCGATTGGCCGGTATGTACGCTCTCCGGTGCGTATCCCGCGGTGATAGGGATCGTAAAAAAATATCTCGGCTCTTCGGACACGACCTCCCGCGACCAGGTGCTCGGAGGCACGTGCGCGCGGTTCTACGGTATTGATTCAGCTACTATCAGCTAACAACTCCGCCACCCGGGAACGATAGTATCGATAGTTATCCCAAGACACATCGGGGGGTACCTGGTGGTCGGCCATCGGGATGTAGCCTCCCTTCTCCACCATATGGGGAAGCAACCGTGCAAGCTCGATGTCGATCTTTTTGCGGTCGCCTGCCAGCTCTCTCTTGTTTATCCCGCCCAGAATTTGTAATCGCGGGTGGTCTTCGCGAATTATGTTTACATCCATTCCCGCCTGCACCTCAAACGGGTAAAGACCGGTAACACCGCCGTCCATAAAGTGGGGAATCAAGCTCCGGCAATCACCGTCGGTATCGACGAGCACGACATCTACACCGTGTGCCTTAACGGTGTCGGTGAGCTGTTTATAGGCCGGCACTAAAAACTCCCGGAAAAGAGCAGGGCTGATTAGGGGGCCGTTCTTGAAAGACATATCTTCCCAGACGTGGATGCAATCCACCCGCACTTCAGAGAGCACGCGATCGTATAACGCGCTCCAGAGATCGGCCAGATGGGAGATAATTTTCTTTATCAATCTGGGTTGGTCGAGGAATCCCATGAGAAACGCCACTTCTCCCATCATAAACCGAGGAGTACCAAAGAAACCGCATGGGTATCCACCGATGGCCACAACTCCGTCATAGTTGTTTAGCCGCCGGACGTACTTATCCCAATCCGGTGGAAATCTTTCCGGATGATTTGGATCGAGCTTCTCTTCAACCAGCCGCTCGAACGACGACTCATCGACTACCGGCCAGCGTATAAAATGAGGAATGCTGTTATGTTCTTTTGGGATGCGCTTAGTGATCCCCAAATCATCCTGGACAACCAATTGATCCTCTGACTCTTCTATCACCCGCTGGGTAAGCGGCGGACAATAGAGGAGATTTACCGGCACCCGCAGAGCAGGTTTATCGAGGCCTGCGCCGAGAGCAACGTCCGGGCACAACGAGTCGCTTTCCAGTGAGGGGGTCGCTGGACCGCGAACGGTATCACCGTACGCCGGGCTCCCCGAAACGCCGTGACGGTTTTCCATGCCTTCGCCGTACCATCGTTCAACTGCTCCACCCCAAAAGCCCTGTTCCCAGTACAAGATTCTATCAGGCCGTTCGAAACTCATAGTTGCTAAAAAGCGTTCCTTATCGGTCATGAATCAGCCTCCTATCACCCATCGGGCAACCCCCGCAAAAAATCGATATCCCGCCGGAGCGCCTCCACCTGTGAATACCCCTCATATTGATCGGGGAGAAACTCGACGGCGAAATATCCCGAATATCCGCACAAGGCGGCAGCCTTTCCGAGCCGGGAATAATCTACCACGCCCTCGGCCAAAAACGTGCGTGCCAATCTCCCCTCGGCACCTTCTACGTAGTTTTGAAGATGCGCGTGCGCTGATACAGACAGATAATAATAGTAGTCCGCCACTGCATGTGTCTGGAGAATATCGACGGAGGTTGGATAAACCACTTGATAGTTAAGCCGGACCGAATCGTTCGCCAACTCCGCAAACACATTTTTGGGCGATGCCCAGGAATTCGTAAGGCTGTCGTTGTGCCGTTCCAGCACTAGGGCTATCTCAGCGTTTGCCGCCACTTGGGCAAATCCTCGAATGTCCTGGTAGATGGCCTCGCGCCGTTTTGGTGAGTATGTGTCGTAGTTCTGCGTTCCCGCCCAGATTCGGATTACCCTGGTTCCGAGCAATGAGGCGATTTTCACCTGATTCGCCGCATCGAGGGCTACGCCGCAATACTCGGTCGGTTCTCCCGACTTGTAATACGAGCCGTATGCGCAGATCTCAAGACCCGCCTGATCGGCGGCCCGCCTTATTTCTGCGGCCCGCCTCTCATCCGTCGGGCACCCCACATGTGGGGGTTGTCCCCATACCTCTATTCCGTCTGCACCGGCATCCGAGACCATTCGTATGGCCTTAAAGATATCAGTGCGCTTGAACGCGATGGTACAAACTCCTATTTTATTTTTCACTTCACGCCCTTCTCTCCAACGCTCTAATATCGATTTCATTTTCAAGTGGCCCTTTGAGAATCCAATTTTCCATCTCACGCACGCAGTAATCGCCCGTTCTTTCTACTTCCGTGCCGATTGAGCCGGCGACGTGTGGAGTTATAATGCAATTCGGTAGAGAATAAAACGGATGGCCGTCATCCGGAGGCTCGGGGTGGGTGACGTCAAGATAGGCGGTTATCTCGCCCTGCTGCAATTTTTCAACAAGATCATGCTCATTGATCATTCTCCCCCGCGAAGTATTGATGAGCCGTGCCCCCGGCTTCATAAGAGAGAGTGCTGTGGTGTACGGCAGTGCTCCCCATGTGCTGACAATCATTTCAGCGCCTTCTACGCTCGATATTATAGCACTTTTTTCAGCCGAAGGCGATATTGTATCAAATTCGAAGTCCAGATATACCTGTAATCCTCCCTGTGCCGCGGGATTGAATACATAATCAAACTGGCTTTTTGTGGTGTTGACGCCGGCTTTGATCTTGCTGTGCATGTCGATTTCTTAGCTACTGGGGGGAGAATTGTCAACAGGCGTCGTGCAACAGGCGTCGTGCAACAGGCGTCGTGCAACAGGCGTCGTGCAACAGGTGCCGATATCTGAGGTGCGATTTCTTAAAATAAGTAGATGGAGGAATGAACATGTCACGCGGAGAACGCGGAGCTTTTTAAGAAAACTTCAATACGACGGCAATAAAAAAGTCGTTAATAATTTTCAAAGAGGGATACACCGCCTTTGCGCGCTTTGCGTGAGTTCTGCCCGGGCTTTGAGCGGGGCTTCTGGAGTCGAAAAAAATCGGATCTACTTTTAGAAATCGCTCACCGATGTCTGTATGAATTATTTGCTGTGCGGATAAAAGATGATTATCCTGTCTACAATCAATGCCGGCAACTCTTCCATAATGAGATGCTTTGCATCTCCTCTGAGGAAAATATTATAATCGGGGATCCTTAAATCCCTTTTGAAAAGCGGGATCGCCTCCTCACCCACCAGGGTTTCATCATGACCTCCCCATATGATTACCGCGGGCTTCCCATGGGTACGCAGTATCTGCTGGTATTCCGGAAGACGTTCCCGCACTTCATCTAATGATGTCATAAACGCAAGGTAGGCCTCATCGGCACCGTCTAGCAGCGGATCATAGTAGCCGGCCAGCGAAATGTCATTGTCGACTTTATCCGGCAAGACAAGCATGTTGCAGATAGTCGTTCTGATAATTGCCCTGTTTTTAAATCCGATGAGGCCCATAGAGAATTGCACGAGGGGATTCTCCAACGAACGGGGCGGGTGCCATCCCTCCTCATATGCAAATGTATTGAGGATTACAAGCCCTTCAATACGGTGTGAAGCGACACCGAGCATCTCCCAGGTAATAAGCCCGCCTACGTCGTGAAGCACCTGAAGCCATGACGGTATCCCAAGATAATCCATCAGGGCGAGCAATCGCTCAGCCTGGAGCCGCATCGAATAATATTCTCTGCCGGAAGGCTTTGCGCTGTTTCCAAAGCCCAGGTTGTCCGGGGCTATCACACGGTAGCCCAACGCGGCCAGGCTTGCCGAAACCTTCCGATACGCCCATGAAGATGTGGGCACCCCGTGAATCAACAGTACCACCGGTCCGTCTTCAGGTCCGGCGTCGACATACGCGATATGGAGCTCTTGACCTCCGGCAACAGACTCGCCGAGTAAGAAACGTTCCTGTTCCGCTGAATGCTCTGAAAACGTGGAAGGATCGTAGCCGAAAGCCCACACTGCCGGCCAAATTAGCAGAAAAACTATCACGTGGTGTCGACGTACGCTTACGTTCATCGCCCTAGAATATATCGATTTCTGATGAAATGGGGAAATAACCGGCCTTATCGCGTGGTGTGGGTGCGCTTTCTAAAAGTAGGTGCAATCTTTTTCGTGTACTGTCCCAACCTTTCTATACAAAGCTCGGCGATCCGCGCTCGGCGAGCTCCGCGTGAACTCCGATTCCTCTGCCTATAGAACACCTCAAAATAGGCACATTGCTTTTGCGATCTACCTGCTTTTAAGAAGCGTACCCGCCTGGAGTTGAAATGCGGCTAATCGTTGATTACGATATTGGCCTTGGCCTTCTTCTTTTTAACCCACGCCTGTATTTCAGCCTCTCTTTTTTCTTCAAAAACTGACTGAAATATCGCTTTTCGAGCCTCTTCAAACGAAAGCTGGCGCTTTGGCTTTCTATCAAATACTTTAGCAAGATGGTAGCCGAACTGAGTTTTGAAAACCGGAGAAACCTCACCGGACTCCATGGAGAAAACGACGGTCTCAAACTCCTCAACCATTTTGCCTCGAGGGAAAAAACCGAGATCGCCGCCCTGGTCATTACAGCTTGAGTACTTATTGGCCGCCACTGCAAACTCGACTCCGCCCAAGATCTCTTTTCTGGCCTCGACTAGCTGCCGGAAAGGCTCATCAGGGGCTTTTGGGTCCGGCTGTAGCACTATATGAGAGGCTTTCACCATTTCCTCATCCGAATACTTGAACGGATCGGCATCATAGTTGGCCCGTAATTCATCTTCAGTAGGGTTGGTGATCTTCCCGGTGATTTTCATGATAAGGCGCTCGGTTCTAAGCTGTGTTTCCAGATCACGTCTAATCATTGGATCATCTTTTTTTGTGAGATTATATCGCCGGTAGAAGAATTTTGCCCCACCATGATCGGCCATAAGTTTGTTGAACTCCTGGTCGACGTCTGCTGAAGTCACGTCGCTAATGCCGGCGGCAGCATCTTGCTTAAGGAGAGTCTGTCTGACGATCCGATCTCTGGCACGCTCGAAAGCCTTTTTTTCGCTTAGGCCGGGCTCACGAGATTTGCTCAGGTTTTTCTCCTGATCCACCAGAGATTTGTCGATTTTTTCCCCATTAATCACTAGTTCCATGCACAACCCCTACTTGAAGCCATATTAGTATCTATGATCCGGCTCCCGGATCAGCCCCTAGAAAGACCTGCCCTTTTAGCAGTCCCAGGTAACTCATTGCCATTACCGTCAAAGGTTTTGACAGGAGAGCAATATGATTTGAAAGAAATTCTAATACATCGGCGAGCTGCAATTCTCTGGCTGTTTTATGTTCCGCAGCCGCCCTGTAATAACGCGCGCCGGTTTGAGTCAATTCCTCCCGGCTTCGTCTTGAAACCTGCCGGAGATGACTTGTGCTCGCGCTTTCAAACAGCTCAGGAGATTGCACATACTCCGGAAAGAGTCCCATGATAAACAGGCATACGTCCGCAATTCTCTTATACGGGCCAAACCGGTGATCCTCATCCACCAACTGTGCGTAGTGGATTAGGTTTTCAATGTCAAAATCACTAAAATGGTACTTTCTCCAAAAGCCTTTTCGCACACGAACCGGTATGGAAATGGTATTTATCCGGATAAATGACAGCAGCATCGCGGCCAGATATTCGAGAATGGCCCGATCTTCAAGCAAAGATAGCACGTCATCACTGTCAAACACAAATGTATTAAAACGGGACTGCTTTTCGACGGTGTAGGGCCGGGTCTTCATGTCCCCGGCAACTTTCGAAAGTAACACAAGGAAGAAAAGGCCAGGAGAGATCTGAAGGAGGGACAGCGGGTCGTCCACGAGAAACCGCATAATCCGCTGATCTTTCAGCATACCTTCGAGGATATCGTCATCCTCACGGAGGGCCCGCATGGCTCTTCTACGGTCTGAAAGGTTAGGTGTGACAATCTGAGTGAGAATGAGCAGATCGTTTTCCGTCAGCAAGTCAGATAGGGCCATGAAGGTAATGTAGAACGTGTAAAATCCAAGGTCAAGGAATCGATTTGGATATGGGTCGCGCTCGGCGAGCTCTGCGTGAACTCCGCCCGGGCGCCGCCTGGGCTCAAAAAAAAGGGCCATATCTAAATGATATGGCCCCAATATCCAAAAATATTTATAAGCCGGCTTTTACTGCTGTTCAGAATCCTGGTGCATCTTCTTGGATTCAAGATACCTCAGCACCTGCATCGTACCAAGCTTGCTGAACTCGGCAGTTCTGCGAGACTGCTCCCGTTCATTAAGAATACCCCAAATTTCCTCTTCGCTGATGTCACGTTGCGTCTCAACTGAAGCCTTGTCGTAGGTAACGGTGATGTCCTTAATATATGCAATAAAGTCACCGCCATCTTGAGTGGAATCCTTGTAGAACACCATCCCAACGAGCTTCCTCATCGTCTCAGCGTGGGGATACAGCGGATACCTATTAATCTCACGGTTGCGAACTTCAGTGATATAGTTGGGATTATTCCAAGTCAGCTCCCGCCAGCCGTCAAACTCAAGATAGCTCATAAATACCTGCTGCTCAATGTTGTTTTGGTCCTTGAGAATCAGCGCAAAGCCGTTTGGATAGTTACTCCCGTACATATTCACTGAAATCGACTTCAGCACGCCGATGTTTTTGACCACGCCGTACCCGTCGAATTTTGATCCCCGCAGGTCTGATTCATCCTCAACCAGAGTACCATCGGGTTGCATCACCGTTTTCCGCATGAATGCCGGAATCTCAAACGGCGGACTTATCAAAGCCCATGAATTAAAGGGCTCCTCAGGAAAATACACCCGAATACCCATTACCGACTGCCCACCGTACTTTGCGGCATCTTCATTCACCATAACTGCCTTGGTCATGGACCGCCGCATATTGTCAACGGTGCGGGAAGATGAAGCGAGTTCCACCTCCCAATTCTCGATTGAAAGCGAAGTCTTCATTGCATTTCTTTCTTCTTCAGAGAATCCTGTTCCGGCCTGCTCAGAAAAATCAACAACGGTCGCTTCATTTTCGCCAAAATCAGTATCCGGTGTCAGCGTCGCAAAATCGAGAAGAACTGAGGTATCCGCAAATAGAGGTACGCCCATGCTCAAAAGAATAACCAGCACTATTAAGCCGAACCGTTTCATCTACAGCTCCTTAAAATGATAATTTCATTCTTAGTCTAAAATTATATTGAGTACGCCTAATTTGTCAACGGACATTTTTTTTTTTTTTGCCCTTTGTGTTTCTATCTCCACACGCGGCTGTCCGCATGCCCGCCTATATGTCTACCCAGCATATCACACTCGGAGCAAATCAGCCAGCCTCCGTGCCGCTTATGAATACAACCACCTTTTCTATTGAAGGGAAGTTGTATAATACCGTTCTTCGTACGCCTTCAAGCATTGTATCAAAGGGAATGACAACGCTCGAGCCTGAAACGGCGAGATGTTCGGAAAAATCGACATAAAGCACTTCCCCGCGGAGCAGTACAGATCTGACAACTGTGTCCTTTGGTAGCGCCCTGATGAGCAACAATTCGGTTGGGCCGAGTATCATTTCCTTGATCAGGGCATGCACGGCATCCTCAGCAACCGTTCGGTGAGGAACTTTTCGTTCCTCGCCCTTCCATTCATGAGTTGACTCGTCAGGAAAAAAAATAACCCTGAAATCCATCCGGTCAGCACTTCTGAAAAAAAAGCCGAGAGATCCGAAAAACAGCACGATGAATATCCCCGTCCAAATGATAATATTTCCTGTCTTTGATTCCATGATGGTTTTATTCGATAGATCCGTGCTTCAGAATAAAGCTGTCCACGAAATTAGCTACGCCATTATAGAGGCCGATTGACAACTTTCGCAAGTAAGCAGGATCAGATAGCCTCACCGCCTCCTCGGTATTCGTGACAAAGCCGAGCTCCACCAAAACTGAAGGCATTTTTGCATTTCTCACTACAAACCAACTCTCCTCCTTGAGGCCAAGATTCCTACTATCATCCCCAACGGCTCCGTCCATTCCGTCCAGAATGCTCCTGGCGAGCAAAATGCTCTCAATGGTGTATTCCTCATCTCTCATATCGTTTAATATTCCCCGAATTTCTACCGCTTCTATGCCCTCCGCTTTAACCAAATCCTTCCTGTCGTACTCAGGCGGGAGGTACCACACTTCATATCCGTAGGACTGTGGATTCAATGATGCATTTGCGTGGACCGACACAAAAATAATCGCTTCTTCCATATCGTCCAGCTCGAGGGAATTGGCGATTTCAACTCGCTCTTCGAGCTCGAGGTATCGATCGTCGGTACGGGTCATGAGAATATCGATACCGGGAAAACGTCGCTTTAAGAGTCCCTGCAGAATCGTCGAAACTTGAAGGACGATTTGCTTCTCTACGAGATCGTAAATTTTTCCTTCTACCACATGGCTGTGATTGGTGCCGGGGTCCCGTCCCCCGTGCCCGGGATCAAGGACAATCGCAGAGATACGCGGACCGGAAATCAACTCAGTTTTTGCCGAAAAGATAGCTCTAATGGAGATTTCTGCTCGTTCGGATGCCATTAGCTCTCCGTTTTTCACGTAGATCGATCCAATCACTTTTTCCTGTGTGTGGTTTACCACAGCGCGATCGGAGCCGGCCGCAAACGTAACCCTGCTTTCTGAATCGTGGATCGAGCCGATCTGCCGGTAAGGTTCCCAGGATAGCTCAGCTTCAAGGTCATCGAGCAGATCGACAACCGCTACATCGCCAAAAACCGCCGCAGCGGACCCCGCGGCGATAATCACACATATGACAAGAAGTATCGTGCGGGGCGGCGCAAATTGACCTGTCATGTCACGAGCCATGAAACACATCGCTCTTCTCTAAAAACCCCGGATAACGTAAAACTCGATCTACGACCCACACCCCCCCCTGAACTCCGCCTTTGAGAAATCCTGTCCAGAAGACTCTGCCTAATACTATCCTATGCCCGGGAACCCGGGCGCCGGCCGCCCGGCTCGTACCGATCTCGGATTCAAGGCTGCACCCAGCAAACTTGCAGACGGCGCACAGGCCTTCGGCGACGGTAAAGCCGTGCCAATCCCGGGCATTTTCGCTTTCTAAAGCCGGCAAAGCGAGAATACCGACGGAGCTTTGCTGATCACCCTCAACGGATATATATTCCGGCATATTCTCTAGATATTCGATATTTAGTCGGTTCGAAATCGAAAACGCCGGAGGAATCCATGTTTCGGAATCACCATACAGGAATTGATAAGTCTCATCGCATGCGGGATCGAGACGCAAGAAGACACTTCTGCGTACCGATTCGGCCAGATTCACTGCGCGGGACCGCAGTGGGTCGACAGCTATGACGTTTCCGCACTTTTGTACGTTGTTGGTAGGGAAGCGTACGGTGTCTCCGGGTGAAACTCGGAGAAACACCTCATCGGCGGCCTGCCGTGCGGTTTCATCCCCGTATATTTGGCCCACCACGCCGGGGATCGATATAAACGCACGTTCGGCAGCCGTGTGCCGCTTCACCGGCGTGAGGGGACCAGGCGGCAATCCGACAGCTATGCGAAGGGCGCCCTCGGTAACTCGTACGCCGCTAGAATATGGATATGTCCATCCTGACATATATCCGCCCGATAACCTTGCGGCGATCTCGCCGATTACAGGTCCTTGAGGTGAGAGCTTGATATCGCCTTTAGCGGCGCCAGTATGTATACCCAGGGCTTTGATGCCTCTGAAAAAGACGTCGATGATCTCGTCCTGGGCCATTTGGTCCACGACCGTTGGCATCGTATGCCCCATTTCCACAAAAAACGGAGGAAAATAAATGTGTCTGTCCGCGAGACCACAGAGGAAGATCTGGTTGCGGTACACCAGCGCATCCAGGCTGAACTCCGGTCCGTCAATATACTCTTCTACTATGATCCGGGAGCAGCGGGAATAACCGAACGCCTCCGCCGCGGCGGCTACGAGCTCTTCCTTCGCGTCGATCCGTCTCACTCCCCGTGCCCCCATATTGTCCACAGGCTTTATCACGACGGGCAAATCGAGTGATTCGAAAACGGGTGCAAGTTCGTCTCCCTCAACCACGGAGAGAAACTCAGGAGACGGTAGACTGTGATCTTGGAAGACGCGGCGCATCCTTGACTTGTCGCTTGCATCCAAGGCGACTTCATAGCGAATGCCAGGCAGCTCAAGTTTTTCGGCAACCCACGCTACGTTTGCCGAAAAATCTGTCCCTGCAGTAAAAACGCCGTCAAGGCCCTCCTCCTCCCGATGTTTCGCGGCCGCTTCAGTCAATCCTTCACGATCTTTTAGGTCTATGTGCTCAAAAAAATCCGCCAAATGTGCGCCTTCCGCGCGAGAGTTCCCGTCGGCAACTATGACATTCCAGCCAAGTTCCTTTGCGATCTTAATCGCGGGAATTTGCATAACTGAGGCACCGAGGATGAAGACCGACTTGTTCTCTCTACGGCTCATACCAGGTCCTCTTTTTTGACGGCGTATGCCTCAAAAGTATCGCCAAGACGAAATACTTTGCTAAGCGGCATCAGGAGTGGCATTAGAATACGGCCTGCGAGACCGCGCAAGCCGGGAAATCGCTCGGGATGGTGCCCGGTAACACGAACACTTTTTACTAAAAACCCATACCGCTTGAGAACGGATTTTGCGAGGCGGGGCGACCACACCGTTGCATGGTCGTTCGGGCTTTTCTCTAAAAAGGCTTTCAGGTTCGCAATTCCGCTTATTCCCCTGATATTTGGTGTGGAAAGGCAAAGCAGTCCCCCATCGGTAATTATCTTTGCGGCCATTTGCAGTGCTGCATCTATATTCTCAAAATGTTCTATTACGTACCACATGGTTAGGATATCAAAAGAACCCTCATGCAAATCGTTTTTTGGGTCAAAATTGAGAAAGTCACGGCATACGGCCTGAATCTGAAGCTCTCTTGTCACATATTCAACCGCCCCCTGGGCCAAATCAAGTCCAAAACACCGATAGCCGCGTTCCCTCGCCTCAGCCAAGAAGGGTCCGTAAGCACACCCTACGTCAAGCAGGCTTGCGGACGGTCCCGAATACTTCCGCATCCGATTGAGCCGTGGTCCCGAAATTTTGCGAATCGACTCAAAATCATCGAGATACGTTTTTCCGTATTGACGCTTGTACTCGTCAAAAAAGTAGCTCGGCCCGTAGGTTTTTTTCTCTTCCCGGAAGTGCTTTAAAAAGACCATCCGACAAACTCCGCAGCGGAAAAAGCTCTTTTCAGGATTACGTGCGATGGCGATTGCATTGGACGAATGGCAAACGGGACATCTCGTAGGAACATTAGACACGAGATTGCACAATATATCCGCAGTCTTCGCCAATCCGTCAAAACCGGCACCTTCCTCCGGAATACCCAGTTCCGTGCGGACTGAGTCGAGCCGATTTATCAACTGCCGGACGCGTAGCGGTGCGCCGGGCCCAAAAAAACGGCCCAGTGTGCCGATCTTGGCGGTCGCAAAACCGGCGCTGCGCGCAAGCTTCTCATGATACCGAGTGGGATTAACGAGTATTACCGCTGTTTTCGCCGCCAGCGCCTCATAAGCCGTGAGGCCATATGAGGTGATTATCAAATCGTACTGGTGGAGCAACTCTCTTAGCTGACTCGGAGCCGACATAATTTTCACTCCGGCGGGCAAGTTCCAGAGGCAAGCCGACGGTCCTCGCACCGCCGTGATAGATTCCCCAGTACTCCGACATTTGGCCGCAATGGTTCGGCAAGTACGGGGTGTCAGCCCTGCAGGATCCTCACCGCCAAAGGTAATAAGAATTTTTTTAATTGTATCAGGGGCGGTTTTTCTGCGCTGTTTTGGCCCACGAAACGCCAGGACAGATTCATTCGGTTCCGACAGTGACGGTCCGGAAAGCTGCGTATCTATGAGATAATCACAAGTATCCCGAAGCTCGCCGGTTTCATCTAAACCAATTAGCACACATCGCTTTTGCAGATCCATAACCAGCTCATTATCCGAACGCCGCTGGTCGACTATTATCGTGTCCCACTGGGTACTTTCCATATCTTCCACGACGGGAACTCGCCTGTAGAGATCGACAATCTTGTCCAACGCTCTCAGGCGATCTCCAATTTGATTAATTAATACTGAAGCGCGGATATTTTTCCCCAATGTCCATGCGATCTCATTTAAGGTATCGCAAATCTCCAGACAACGCCGCAAATGGCCGGTGCCGTTATCCGGTTTTACCGACGGTAAAAATACTATGTTCCGAGTGTTCTGATTCATGCAGTTTTAACCACGCAACCAGGTCGCGAATGGGTATCGGTTTGTCTCGATAAAGGGCTCGGTATATGTTGGTAATAAATGCATAGTCTTCTGCGGTGTCGAGAGTCACGCACGCTTTTGGCAAATTCGCCTCTTCAGCTGCCCAAGGCCTAAAAACCCGGAATCGCCCAGGACGCCTGTAGATAAAAGGACTTACGTGTTCCCGCTCGTACGGGTCTTGGGCCTCATCCTCGGCAATATAAATAGCCCGCGTTTCGGTAAGCTCGACTCCCGTGCCAAGGGGCGGTCCGAGGAATCCACTAAAATCCGCGAATTTCTCCTCGTGGAGCGCGATTAGATCTCTGGTGAGTTCCCAAGAAACCAGTGGATTATCTCCCGTGGCCCGAATATACCGGGTCGCGCCAAAATATCTCGATGCCTCGGCGAACCGGAGCAACACGTCGTCACGAGGGCCCTCGAATACGGAAAATCCGTGGGGTTTTGCCAGCGGTTCGAGGACCGATCTGCTCTCTTCATCCGTCAGAAGGGCAAAAACATCCGCAGGGACAAATGAAAGGGCTTCCATGGCGTGCTCAATGGCCGTTTTGCCGTTTAATCTGAGCAGGGCCTTACCCGGGAGCCGGCTACTTTTCAGCCTAACTTGGAGGAATACGGCGGTTTTCATTCGGGCGATTCCCAAAGCTCGGTAATACTACGAGCGTCATATTGAAACCGATAGCGGTTTATGCCCACCCATTTACCGACATTTCTGAACTCCCTAATGGCGGATATAACATCGGCGCCGGAGCTCAGCAAATAGGGGAGAAAACGACTGCGTGGAATGTGTCCACTGTCTCCGCCGTATCGAATGGCCAAATTTTTAAGAAAGAACAACTTATAGCTCAGATCCCGAGTTGCGTCTTCCGAAGGTGCGTCAGCTAGATAGCTTAATCTGAACGTAGTATCGCAGGCAATTCGTTCACCCCACATAAAACTCCTAAAGCCAAAATCAAGTTTCTGCCAATATGGATTATCAAGGAGATAATCGAAACCACCGAGGAGAGTAAATCTCTCCTTCTGATAAATACCGCAGAAATCATAGGGATAAATGCTGGGCACTCCGTCGGTGCTGGGCTGAGACGGCAGTACCCTGAGTTGTTTGCGGTAAAAAGCCGGGGATCGGATTGACGGTAGAGTTTCCATTTTTTGGTTCTGCAAAACCGGCACAACGCACAGGAGATCCTTTTTGATAATGCGATCCAAAAAACGCTCCGTGATTACGCCCGGCTGAGATCGGGTGTCATTCCAGAGGACAAGGTTGAACCTGCCGTTGGACTCCGCAATGGCCATATTGATCTTCTCGCCCAAAGTTACCTCTTGGTGAAGGATCAAAAACTTTATAAAAGGATATTTGGCGGATAGCGCCTCTATATCGTACGATGCGGCGGGACCCTCGACGGAAAGCACCTCGCGTATTCCAAGGGCGTCGATGTCCGAGATGGTAGAGCTCTTAAACGGCCTGCCGCCACGGTTGAGCAGCACGAGGGACAGGGAAGCCGGCAATCGAGGAGCGACCCCGGCACGTTTGCCACCCACCACAGTATAGGGTACGCGCATTCGTTTAGAAGTTGTAGGTATAGTATTCATCACACTCTCGACAAATCTCTGGAAAGTCTTTTGCTATATGCTGCCGGTACCAGTCCCGGCCACGGTCCCATATTTCATCAAGTGGCTCCGCAAATGCGTTGCCCCATATATGCTGTTTTTTGAGATCCTCCCTGCACGCGGGTACCGTCCCGTCAAGCAAGATGTGAAAATCACGCTTTAGATGCCAACAGGGAAAACGGCTAAGGGGAGAGAGATCGGTGACCTTTCGCTCGGGAAGAAATTTGCAGAAATGATTATACTTTTGGATGATGATATTCTCCGTCTTTTCTTTCCAATGTCTATAAAATGCCTCGAGTTTTGGCTCTCCTTGGACCATTCGCACTGCCTGAATATGGGTATCCAGAGGGAAGCGGTCAAGTAGTTTAAGGGCTGTATCGCAGGCTTCTGCGTATCCGTTTCCCCGATACGCCTTGTAGAGCCCCTGATCGAGGGCATCGATTGAAACGATCCATTGTACCGGACCCAATGGGCCCTGGGATATCTGATCCAACACTCCTTCCTGCCAACCGATGCCCGAGGTTTCTACGACCAGCGAAAGGCTTGGAAATTCGGCGACTGATTGAATTATCCGGGCAGCAGCGGAGTGGAGTGACGGTTCGCCCCAAAGAGACACACCGATTGTGGCGTCTTCAGCATAATCGGACACTTTTTCCAGAAGTTTCTCAAATGCTTCCACCGGCATTTCATTTCTCTGATTTAGTATATCGCCGCCGACAATGGCCCACGGGCAGTAGCTGCAGGCCTGAGGGCAACCGTCCACGATCTGAATATAGAAATACGCAGGTATGGATCGGAGGAGAAACGGCTGGTCGTCAAGTATCCTTATTACCGAAGGCGCATCTTTCCCTCCTGAGTCGATCAACCGCTTGAGAATGGCAAAGTTTCTCCGCGAATCCGCGGCAAGGGTAACGCGGAGTAGCCTCTGATCCCGCGACGCGATGTCAGTCTCTATATCAAAGGCGTTGATATCCTTCTGTATGACGGTGAAAAGCGAATCGCGCGCTGGTTGTGCGTCCTCCTCATCAGCCAGCTGAACGAGAATCGGGAGAATGTCGCTTTTGAGAATTTCTATACTCACGCCGATGGGGTATCCGTCCGCAAATGAATATTGAGCGTAATATTTTCGGTGTTTCTCATACATGCTCGTCGCCATTCGGATGTCGAGAAACGGTGTGTCACCAAAAAGATAGAATACATTATCAAAGCCCCGGGATATGTGCGTAATCCGACTCAGCATGCTTTTAATGGACCAATTTCCTTCAGCAACGACATGAGTGCTATCGCATGACTGAATCACATCGGTCTTTTTGCAGAGGATTTGGACCGAATCAACGTCCGGCAGCGACCGAGCAAAATTTATCGCTCGTTCGAGGGAAGATTCGCCATTGATTATTGGTCTGTGCGCATAGCCGCATATCTCTATCGCGTTGATGACGGCAACATTTTTCATCTGGTTCTAACTACACCTTCAAGCTTTTTGCTCTTAAGAGACTATGGTTGTCGCTTTTCATATTATCGACGAAAGGCGATTTCGTCCTAAGCCCATAATTCCGCTTGAGTTGACGGACACCCCTATATCCTGCAAAATCTGTACCGATGGAAATCCGGGAAGTTACAACACAGCGCGATCTGCGCAGGTTCATTAGATTTCCCGGGGGGCTTTACGCTCACGATCCTCTTTGGATCCCCCCTATTTGGCGTGAGGAATCCGGCGCGTACAGCAAAAAAGGGAATCCGATTCTGAGTAATTCAGACTTTGTATTAACCATTGCGATGGACGGAGATTTATGCGTGGGACGAAATCTTACATACGTCGACAATGCCTTTAATGCATATAATGCTTCCAACACAGGTTTTTTTGGATCTTTTGAATGTATCAATAATGCGATGGCATTTGAAACACTCATTAATCACTCCGAATCATGGTTACGAAATAGAAAAATCGACCTTGTGCGAGGGCCCATAAATCCTGTGGCCGAGCACTGGGGATTTCTTTTTGAGAGCAATGGTGATCCGCCGATTTTTCTTTCGCCGCACAATCCTACATATTACTTGGATTTATTTGCCACGCGTGGATATATAAAATCAAAAGATTTGTTGGCCTATGATGTGAATCGAAATCAAGAATACGAGATCCCGGGGCGAATCGACCGTTTCTTGGACATCCTGAAGAAACGAAAACCTTCCCTCTCGGTGCGGCGGATAGATCGGCGTCACATAATCGATGACGCTGAGATCATCTGGAAACTCAGCAACTGCGCTTATGCGGGAAACTGGGGTTACGTACCTGTCAGCAGAGACGTGATGCTGGATCTCGTTCGTAGGCTACGGAGAATTATGGATCCTGACGCAATTTGGTTCGTTGAAGACGGGGGAACACCGGTAGGTTACTGTCTTGGCTTCCCTGATATAAATCGCATCATTCGTGAAATAGGGGGCCGTTTTTTCCCATTTGGTTTCTTGAAATTTTTGACATTACTAAAGCACATAAAGCATTATAGGCTATTCGGATTAGCAATACATCCGGATTATCAAGGCATGGGTTTAGATGTGCTACTCTATGCCAGCCTCTATCGTTCCCTCAAGCCCAAATCCATTCGCCTCGAGGCAAACTATATTTTGGAGGACAACTTCAACATACGGAACGCTTTGGAGAAGCTCGGGATGAATCGTATCCGCTCATACCGCATCCTAGAGAGGAACTTGCAATGAACTACACCGCAAAACCATTTTCCGTGTCCGAAATCACCACCCTTATTAAAAACAGCCTGGAGGCCGAGTTTGGGAAAGTTCAGATCGAAGGTGAGATTTCCAATTGTAGGCCCTCAAGCACAGGGCATCTGTACTTCACCCTCAAAGATAACAATGCAGTAATCTCTGCGGTGATGTTTCGCGGTAGGGCCTCCAGTCTCAGATTTAGTCCTGAGGACGGGCAGTTGGTTGTGGCGTCGGGGAACGTATCTGTCTACGCAAAACGAGGCACCTATCAGATCATCTGCGATACGCTAAAAAAGGCCGGAGTGGGTGATATTCTCGTGCTATTGGAAAAGCGCAAGGCGCTGCTCGCGGCGGAGGGTCTCTTTGATGAGAAAAGGAAAAAACCGTTGCCGCTGTTTCCGGCGCGGGTAGCGGTGGTAACATCGCCAACCGGCGCGGCAATACGCGATATTCTGCGGGTGACTCGACGCAGGAACGCGGGAATCGATATCGTGATTCTTCCGGCACCGGTGCAGGGTGAGGAATCGGCAGCAATCATAGCAAATCAGATTGCGCTGGCAAACAGACACGCCCTTGGCGAAGTAATCATCATCGGCCGCGGCGGGGGTTCTCTTGAGGATCTGCTTCCTTTTTCAGAGGAAGTGGTCGTCAGGGCGGTGGCCGACTCGCAGATTCCTATCATATCTGCCGTGGGCCATGAGATCGATGTTGCACTTTCGGATCTGGCCGCGGACGTACGCGCGCCGACGCCATCAGCCGCCGCTGAAATTGTCAGTGCTAACCGGGTTGAGTTGGTGCAGCGGGTAGTTGGAATTGCCGGCCGTCTGATTTCCATGATAGAGCAGCGCACCGAGCGCATTCGGCTACTGCTTGGACAGTTCGCTCCGTCGTCAATGGAAAGGAACTTTCGGATGCTCATCCAACCGAGCCTGCTCCGGCTCGACGACACCAAAGAGATGATGATCCGAGGCATGCAGCAACGTGTAACCTCTGAGGGACACAGACTCGAATTGCTCATGAATAGTATTCAATCAAGCTCTCCCATGGAGATCCTCAACAAGGGCTACGCCATCGTCACCGACTCGACCGACCAAAAAGTTATAAAAGACGCAGGGGATGCGCATAAGGGACAGTCGATCAGCATAAAAGTTGCTCACGGCGGGTTGGGAGCCACAGTAACGGAGGTTTCGCGATGAAGAAATTTGAAGACCGACTGCAACGGCTCGAGGAGCTCAACGAAAAGATAAATGAAGGAAACATTCCCCTCGAGGAAGCTGTCGCCCTCTTTGAGGAAGGGATCGTGCTCGCAAAGGGTCTTGAGAAAGAGCTGGCAAAAGTCGAGCGAAAAATTGAAATCCTTGTAAATGAGCCGGAAAATGAAAAGGAGAATCCCAATCTGGAGTTGTTTCCGGAACTGTCAGATAAAGATGAATAAGTCGCCGTTTACTTGAAATCGGGGGGAAATTGCACTCCGTCCCCGGGTGTTATGTTGTATTTCTCAAAAACCCCTTTGTTTACTTCCAAAGCAAAACGCACAGATTGACTTGAGGCAATCTCTCTGAGAGAGAGGGGCTCCATATCGTATATTTCTTTGATAACCCCATCTGAGGAAATAAATGCGATTGAGAGGGGTATTTGGGTGTCCTTCATCCAGAAACTCAGCCGCCTGTCACTCCCGTATGGAAATATCATGCCGTGGGTTTCAGCCATTTTCTTTCGAAACATAAGACCGCGTTGCTGTTCGGCAGGAGTACGGGCGACCTCGACGGTAAAGGTCACGCCCTTGATAGTCAGCGGTATTGTTTCAAGACTCTCTGAACATCCCAGAGCAGGAAGAACAACTGAGAAGGTAAAAAACAGGGCGCCAAAATGAAACGAGTGACGAGCCAAAAATCGCAGTAAAAACATATCTTTTCTAAAACTCACCGAGGAAATTCTCCCGATTCAACCGGTTGAGTGATTCAGCTTTGGCATTTTCTCGCAATATCTCATCAAAAGCAACGGTATCAACATATTTAACCGTTAGGGGGCGCTCAATCGCAAGGCGCAACCTTTCAAACTCCCAGACAACCTCTGACGGATCAAGATAGCTCGGCTCACCGTACTTATCAACAAGTGTGGTATATAGCGTAAAATGATCAAGTTCTTCCCTATTTAGCAACAGAATAATGGTATAAAGTCCACCGTCGTAAAACTGGAAGTACGCCCGATCAATATAGGTAAATCCCTCGGTCTCTATGAGTACTTCATTTGGCCGCGGTAGCAAGCTCACATCGGGATCGCCTCGGTATTTGAAAAGCGGGCTGGTTTTCAAGGCCTGCTTCGCCTCGTCCAACGACATCCCAATAATAATGGTAGAAAATCCTTCCGGATTTGTGGCCGTCGACGTCTCCTGCCCAAATGCAGATATTCTCATTAGAGTGAGGAGAAATACGGTCACCGTAATACCGAATAGCGGACGCGTTCTCATTAAGCCCCCTCATATACAATATCGGAAATCAGCCCGGATTCCTCAACTCTGCGCTCCGGGCAATTCCCAACAGGCTGCACGACGCGACATACGATCTGCCCAAAGCCTATCTCAACAATTGACAGCAGTTCTCATTTTGACGGAAATGGGCCATATCAGAGCAAATTACTGACTATGTAATAGAGCAATATTAATTTTCTTTTTACTTCTGGG
>NZCE01000011.1 GCA_002688185.1 Spirochaetales bacterium | reverse complement strand
TTCGGTCGACTACATCGACCGGGAGTTTCGAAAAGATCTGGCGAATCACGTGAGGGAAACGGTGAAGTTCGCGCGGAATGTGAATGACTGCATGGCGCGGATGGTGGTGTATTTGGCGCATCATAATTTCAAGAAAGTGTATCGAATCCGTCATGAGCGATCCGGTCTCAGGACCCATGCTGAGATAGCGGGAGCAGCAGAGGCGGATGCGAAGGAGGCATGGAGCTAGCTGTTCGGGCAGCGACGGTTCCTGAGCAAGCAGAAGCTTCCCGAGAGCTTGCGAAAGATATGGCTGCGGGAGCTCGTGACGCCGTTACGCGAGGGTGATGAATGGGTGCCCAGCTACGCGCGTATGTAGGCGCTGCTAAAGAAATGCAGGCTTCCGACGCACTGGGTAAAAATCTCAGTGGAAACTGCGGGCGACACCGTTTGGCTGCCGCCGGCAGAAGGTGTTTATTGCCCGATTTTTTCTAGAAGGGCCATCGATTTTTCGCCATATCCAAACGGATCCGCCTCACTCGCTTTGCTCAGATAACTTTTCGCCGCATCAAATCGATTGTCGGCATACGCGTTTACACCCAGGGCATAGTAGGTAAGGCCGAGCTCACCGCCCATCTGCTGTGAGGTTAAATAGTAATACGCCGCCAGGTTGTAATCCCTTCTCGCATAATTGATAAGTCCCAGATAATAGTATGGAATGTCGTGCTGTTCATTTCGTTCAATAGCTCGGAGAAAGAAATTTTCCGCGCCGTCAAAATCACTAGAAGCGTAAAACGCCATTCCGTCGGTCACCAGCTCCGGGAAAGTCTTGACATCATCTATGTAGTTTTGAAAATCAGTATAGAATTCGTCTGTGGAGACCCACGAAAAAACTTCAGATACGATACTCGCGCCATTCTCAGACATGGTTGCGCCGGCATCCAAGGCTGATAGGGTGTCCCATAGCAGCCGGTTATACCGATTCAAGCTGGAATCGGTAAGAAAAGAGATCAACGCCCAAGATTCTGCATAAAATGATTCAATTGCCATATTTGCTCGGCTCACGCCCAACGTCAAGAGATCCTGTAGGCTGATAAAATCGTATCCGCTTGCCCCGTTGATGATATTTTTTACTGTTTTTACCCATACTAGGTTATCCACGAATTGCACGGCTTGAGTTTCCGCATTATAGGTGCTCTTCTCCAAGTACACCGCAAAACCTTTCTGTAGCCAGAGGGGCGGGTTCGGCACAAACGCCTTGAGAAACTGGACAAATCCGTGGTGTACTATGGCCTTTCGAAATCCATCATCATCAACGTAGAAACCCAAGAGCTCGCTCTTAGCAAGATCTTTGTACTGTAAGTACACAAACGAGCCTCTTTTTTGAGGGATAAGAGTAGATAAATAACTATCAAAATTGGTTTTATTTGCGAATATTCTTACTTTGAGTTTTGTTTCCAACGCGTTGGTGTTAAAATGCAGATAACTGTTATATAAGCTCACATACGCATCTAACATATCTGCGGTTTCCTGGGCGTGGGTCAAGCCCACCTCGGAAAACACTCTGTAATAGGTGCTTGTTGCCTCCTGGAACGCCCCGGTCTGAGCATATGCAACTGCGCCCACAAAAAAAAGCATTGCTGTGATTGTCAGAAGTCTCTTCATACAGCCCTCCGATTGTGTTTATAAGAGTATCACATATGAGTGGTAATAAAGCCACTTTTTTTTTTGGAAAGGAAAAAGTTAGCGTTGTTGCCTGCTGACGCTAGTTGCCGACGCTCGTGGCCGACGCTCGTGGCCGACGCTCGTGGCCGACGCTCGTGGCCGGAGTTGTTGGCACGACCGGAACGCTCAGGTGAATGAATCTATCGATGTGGTGGTTTTTCGATATGCGTTGTGGAGACGTGCTGGATTTGAATATCGACCTTTTCTATCATAATGCCAGTGTAACGCTCAATGTTTTCGATCACGTATGCCTGAAATCCGTGAAGGTTTCCCGAAAGCTGCGCTCCAAACGGCATTTCCAGAAATATGGCGATGATATATCCGTTTGAGCCTGACTTAACACTTACCTTTTGAATATGAATTGATGAGTCGTATTCGTCGGCACAGTGAAGCACCATCTGGGTCAACGCAGCCTCAGAAATTGAGATTTTCCCGCGCATGCTGAATTCGGGGCGAACAACGGACTTTTCATATTCGCGCGCCTTAGCGAACAGAAAAAATCTGCCTTTTTTGAGGATCACTTTGACGGTCTCATACAAAATGTGCGGGTAGTTTCTGGCGACTTCTACAGCAGGTACTGGAATTACATGTTTGCCCGACAGTTGACGGGAGTTAATCGCTTTTTCGATTTCTTCTTCAGTAGCAATATCCTCAATATGGATAATCTTAAACGGCTGCGGAAGTCCTATTCGATGAGATATTCTCTGGACCATTTTGTCTGATGTGCCGATGATGAGCACTCGTTTGAATTTCTCGCCATCGAGGGCTTCGAGAGCCTCTCTCCGGTGGCGAGGATCGTCAAAGAGGGCAGTTTTTATCGCTGACAGATAGGCGCGCTCTTTTTTTGCCGATCTGCCGGCCAAAATCTTCTCATTTTTGATGAGCAAACCATCGTCTATAATTATATCCAAGCGATACTTTTGACTCACCAGCTTAGCTCGAAAGCTTTTGCCGGTTCCACTCCTGCCCACCAGCGCGTATACTTTCACGCCTTTCATTCGCCAAATTAAGCCATAAATAAACTCTTTCATATGTTGTTTCCATTCTAATTAACGCCAATCCGCTTGCATAGCAGCAACAGAGACGGTCGCCGGGCCTCGAGCATCGGGTTGACAAACATGTCGACCACGTTGAAACTGAATGCCACGCTACTGCGCGCAATGATGAAAAACTTGAATAACTCCACCCATAGAAGCGTCAAGCTCATACCTTTTTTGCTTGTGTCCTGTGTCGCCGCATGTTCTATTGCGGTGTTTTTCTTTATCCCGCGATTGGGCGGTAATCCTACGCATTGGAAGGGCTATCATCCTCTTTTAGTAGATTCTGAGGCCGAGCTTGAACCGATTCTTGACACTCTCAGCGCCAACGGGCTAGAGAGTGTATCTTCGCATAATACGTACGTGCATATCTCGCGGTTTTATTCAACTGAGCAGGTGTCAGTGGCCAGGGTAGGGGAGCGTTTGGATGTGGCTGATCCTAGATTGGACCCATATATTCGTGGGTTGCTGGGCTTCTTCACCGCAGCGCATAGAGGAGATGTTTGGCACGTAATTTATCTCCACGCAACAAAGGGACCATTTTACACTTGGTTGCGCATCAGGCGCGCTCTTGTCCCTCTCGGCGTTTCATATCTTGTGCCCGAGAGGATTGGCCTCTGGCTTGCCTTATCTCCACCCATATTTGTGCTCTATGTGTACTTTCTGTCGGGGAGGCTCCATGGCAAAAAACGTAATCATTTTGTATTGTCTATCCCGTTTTTTATATTGGCCGTGCGAGGAGGGGCTTTTGGATTCGCCTCTGCAATTCTCATTTTGCCTGGATGGTTGTCGTTTTCGGTGCTCATTCTAGAACAGATAACTCAGTTTCTCTACTGGAAGTCTATACGATTGCGGTTACGCGGAGTGGTTAAACCAGCGGTGTTTTTATTCGTTGGAGTCGTACTTTCGTACTTCCTATCAATTTTTTCTTTGGAGCCGCACCAGTTGCGGACCGCAATTACTTGGGCGGTGGTGACGGCGTTGGCTGCTATTATCCTTGACGGTTCTCTGGTGGGGATCGCCAGAATTTTGCAGGAACACCGGCTGTTTCTGCCTATTCGAGTTTTATCGGGCTCCATCTGGGGCGGTGCTCGGACTGATGGACTAACACACTCTTCATTGCTGATCCCGTTTATCGTACTTCCCGCTGTAATTGGGGCATTTGGTTTTTCCATCACGGAAGGTATTCCGCGCCCGGTGCCCATTAAAGATACCCAATTAGTGAAGTGGAAAGATGTTCAAACGCTTCACCTCTTTCGAGAAAGCACCGAATTGCCTGATATTTCCGATTATCTCACGCACCGGGCCTTTCAAGAGGGTCTCATGTATTCCCAATCGTGGGAGTTTCCGGTATTAGATCACACAATAGCTATAGCAGATTATCAAGAGCATGATGGGCGGATTTTGGCCGTGCAGGAAGATGCGGTTGCCTACAACGATGAGTGGTTTGAAAAAATGATTGCCGATGCGTCTCTAGGTGGGATAACCCGGATGTTGGTGGAACAACAATCGGCGGCGTATGTCGAGCGCAGCCCACCAAGGTCCGGTCTGGCGCTGGTCCAACAGATAGCTTTGGCGTTTTTTATTTTAACTCCTTTCATATTCGTTTCCGGTAATTTGACAGCCAATAATATCTATGGTATGAGGAATTTACTACTAAGGAGAAAACGCCAAACCGCATGAATCGACCAGTAACCTTTCCCAAGGGCGGGGTTCATCCGCCTGGGCGGAAACACCTCACGAGTAGTCGAGCATTGCAAAATGCAGTGATTCCGAGTCTCTCTGTCGTGCCGCTTCAACAGCATATCGGTAGCCCTGCGGAATGCGTCGTAAGCCCCGGGGATGAAGTGCGCGAGGGCTTATTGATAGGTAAGCCGACAGGTTTTGTGTCCGTCGCTATTCATTCTCCGATTCCGGGAACTGTGAAAGAGGTGAAATCGATTTATTTGCCAAACGGCATAAGGTCCGACGCCATCTGTATAGAGCTCAAGGGAGAGTTTGATAGGCTGGGCAAGCAGCAGGATGCTTACGACTGGAGAGATCTGNCCCAAAAGGATCTTTTGGACGCATTGCCCACGATGGGAATCGTCGGCATGGGTGGAGCCACCTTTCCAACCCACGTAAAGTTCTCGCCACCAAAAGGTAGTAGCGTAGAGTTTTTTATCGTAAACGGCGTCGAGTGTGAACCCTATTTATCCACCGACCATCGACTGATGTTGGAGAGGACGAGGGAGATTTTTGAAGGCATTCGAATCATTAAGAAAATACTTCAGCCAAAGAAGATCAAGATTGCGGTTGAGGCGAATAAGCCTGACGCGATAGAAGCGCTCGGGCAATACGCGGCTGAACATGAGCCTGATATTGCCATTGTCCCACTCAAGGTCAAGTACCCTCAGGGCGATGAGAAGCAAATTCTGAAGGCCATTACCGGCAGAGAAGTACCTTCGGGCGGACTTCCTATTGATATCGGAGCGGTAGTGAGCAATGTCGGAACGGTAAACGCCATTTTTGAGGCAATCTGTCTGAGAAAACCTTTGATAGAACGGTCAGTCACAGTGTCGGGAGAGGCCATAAAAAATCCGGGAAATTACAAGGTGCGAATTGGCACCCCCGTGTCTCAGCTTCTTGACGAATGCGGCGGGTTCACCAAAAACCCTGAGAAAATTGTAATGGGCGGTCCTATGATGGGTTTTACCATACTGGATTTGGATACACCTGTTACAAAGGGAACTTCAGGAATTTTGGCGTTATCAAGGCGAGAGGTGCGTTCAGCAAGAACAACTCCGTGCATAGGGTGTGGAAGTTGCGTGGAAGTATGTCCGTTGGGGCTGCACCCCACGCGCCTCTTCAAGCTAATAGACCATCTCGAGCATGATCAGGCTGTTGAAGAGGGATTGATGGACTGCAAGGAATGCGGTTGCTGCAGTTTTTCGTGCCCCGCGCATATCCCCCTCGTACAGGGAATGCGGCTTGGAAAACGATTATTTGTAAAGAATCAGAAGAAGGGCGGCGCATGACTGACCTGGAACAGAAACGTATCACCACGTCCCCGCAGATTCACCGTACGGCATCCACCGCATCAGTCATGTGGAGCGTAAGTGCGTGTCTTCTGCCCGCGGCAATTTGGGGTATTTACGCATTCGGCACTTCTGGCCTCGCGGTATTGCTGGTCTCAATAGGTTCTGCGGTCGTATTCGAGCTCGGAATCAATGTTGCCTTAAAAAGGCATACGATAATGGATGGCAGCGCTTTTCTCACCGGATTGCTGATCGGATTCAACCTGCCGCCCGGAATTCCCGTCTATATTCCAGTAATCGCCGCGCTTTTCGCAATCGGGGTGGTGAAATGGACCTTTGGGGGGCTCGGCGCCAATTGGATGAATCCGGCACTATCCGGCCGCGTGTTTGTGTTCTTCTCATGGACCGGGCATATGACGTCGTGGAAGACCCCTTCGATGCTCGTCGACTCGGTTTCTGCCGCCACGCCGCTATCGACAATCAAAAGCGGATTGTTTAACTATTCCGGAAATGCCGGTGGTCCTATGGAGCTTCTCGGGGAGTTGGGTTTTCCGCATTCGGCCTCCGACGGAAAAATCACCGATTTCTTAGGCCGGATTATCGAACCCTTGGGCGGCACTGTTCATCCCGGATACGGAGATTATTTTTTGGGCAACATGTCTGGAAGTGTCGGCGAGGTGTCCGCCTTGCTTCTTTTGCTGGGCACGGTCTATCTATTTACAAAAAAAATAATCTCTTGGCATATTCCAGTCTCGTATTTAGCAACATTTGGTATTTTGGTGTGGGTATTCGGTGGATTGCAATTTAACGGCGGATTCTTTGCGGGTAATACTGTTTTTCATCTTATAACCGGTGGACTGATCCTCGGCGCATTCTATATGGCGACTGACATGGTTACTTCGCCCCTTACCGCAAAGGGCATGCTGATATTTGGAATTGGTGCGGGCTTTTTTACCTATCTCATTCGCTTTTTCGGCTCATTTCCGGAAGGAGTGAGCCTTGCTATTATCTTGATGAATGTTTTTGTGCCGCTTATTAATCGGTATACCGGGCCAAAACGGTTTGGAGTACAAACAAAACCCTCAAAGGGATCTGCCGGAGAGGAAAATAGCTCATGACGGATTTAGTCACTGTCGGCGGCAAGCTCGCGGCCATCTGCGCCGTTGCCGCAATTGCGCTTGGACTGGTCAACTCAGTTACAGCACCTGCAATAGCTCGAGTCAAAGCAGAGCAACTGGCCGCCGCCCTTGATTCGGTCCGCGGCAACGCCGTAGCCGGTGGAGAGGTGATAGTTGAAGACGATGATTTTGTTGCCGGCTATTATCCTCTCGAGCAGGGAGGAAACAGCGCTGGATATGTTCTCAAGATAATCGGCGTCGGATACGGCGGTGATCTCGAGTTGCTGGCCTCGTTTCAACCGGACGGCTTAATCCGCAGGGTAACCCTCATGGACAATTTGGAAACTCCCGGGCTCGGGAAGGCCGCCGAAAAGACTGAATATATGGAAAAGTTCATCGGTACCGGAGCTGCTAAAGCGGTGCCATTGACCAAACTCCAACTAACGCAGGAACAGGCGGATTCAGTTTCCGGTGCAAGCATTACGTTTATGGGCGTAGCCCAGGCACTGGATGAAGGCTCGCGATTCGTACAAGAGAGTTTGGGGAAACAAGATGACTGAGAGTTTTACAAAAGGCCTGATTAAAGAGAACCCTATATTTATCATCCTTTTGGGACTTTGCCCCACGTTGGCAGTTTCTACTCAGGTCGTGAACGCAATAGGAATGGGAGCCGGAGTAATTTTCGTCCTGCTGGGCTCAAATATCTTTGTCAGTCTGCTCAAGGATTTTATCCCGGAAAAGGTCCGTATACCCTCCTACATCGTTATTATTGCGTCTTTCGTCACCATCGTTGACCTGACAATGCAGGCTTTCGTTCCATCACTATCAAAAAACCTAGGCGTTTTTGTGCAGCTCATCGTGGTAAACTGCATTATACTTGGTCGGGCCGAAGCGTTTGCCAATAGGAACGATCTAAAAGAATCAGTCTTGGATGCCCTTGGAATGGGAGTCGGCTTTACCCTAGGTCTCGGGCTTATTTCCCTAATCAGGGAGATCCTTGGAAATGGTACCATCACGCTATTTGCCATCGGCGGGTTTGACGGAGTAATAAAAATTCCGGGACTGTCCAAGTCACCGGTGCGGGTTATGAGTCTTGCAGCCGGCGCCTTGTTGGTAATTGGCTATTTGAAAGCCCTGTTTACCTGGTCTCAAGACAGGCGAAAGGAGGCGACCAAAGCATGACATATGTTGGAATCATCATCACTTTCGTTTTTATAAATAACTTTATTTTGACTCAGTTCCTTGGCCTCTGCCCCTTCATCGGGGTTTCAAAAAACGTGGAATCTGCCGTTGGTATGGGATTTGCCGTAACATTTGTCATGTCAATCGCTTCTCTTGCCACTTGGGCGATTCAGAAATTCATATTGTTGCCTTTTGGTCTGGTATTTCTGCAAACCATTACCTTCATTTTGGTCATTGCTACTTTGGTCCAGTTGGTGGAGATGATTATTCAAAAAATCTCGCCTCCCCTTTACAAGGCTCTTGGAATTTATCTTCCGCTCATTACAACCAACTGCGCTGTTTTGGGTATCGCGCTCATCGCCGTAAGAAGCGACTATAATGCATTTGAGAGCTTTGTAGCCGGTTTTGCGGCGGGTCTTGGGTTTCTTTTGGCAATCTTGCTAATGTCTACGATACGGGAGAAGCTAGACTCTGAGTGGGTGCCAAAACCTTTCCGAGGCGTTCCAATCTCCTTTATTACCGGGGGCCTCATGGCGATGGCTTTTATGGCATTCGACATAGCTCTGTTGAGAAATCTCATAGGATAGGTATCATATGCTGCTACTTAAAGTTCTTTGGGCGTTTCTGTCCGTGGGTATTCTCGGCGCGTTGTTGGGACTCGGCTTGGCGCTAGCCTCGCGCTTTTTGTCTGTAAAAAAAGACAAGCGGATTGAGCGAGTAGAAGAGGCATTACCGGGCATTAACTGCGGCGCTTGCGGGTTCCCCGGCTGCGAGGGATATGCCGCGGCAATCGTGACAGAGGGTGTGGAGCTCACCCTCTGTAAACCCGGCGGCAATGACGCCTTGGCCGAGCTTGCCGAGATTATGGGTGTTGAGGCTGAAGGGCAGGGCGAGAGGCAAGTTGCACAGGTCCATTGTAAGGGCGGGAGGGACAGTGCCGAATATAAGTTTAGCTATGAGGGCATTTCTGATTGCAACGCCGCTCAACAGCTCTACGGAGGCGCTAAAGTATGTCCATTTGGTTGTCTGGGGCACGGTAGCTGCGTAAAAGTGTGTCCGGTGGATGCCATTGCGTACGATAATAATGGGCTCGTGTGGGTGGACCGGGACATTTGTATCTCATGCGTTAAGTGCGTTGATATATGTCCCACCGGTGTTATGAAGATGATACCCGACACTGCGGATAAAATCGTGGCATGCAATTCCGTTGATAAGGGTGGCGTTGTAAGAAAATACTGCAAGGTCGGTTGCATAGGGTGTAAACGATGTGAAAAATCGTCGCCGGACGGTGGCTTTGTCGTCGAGAATTTTCTGGCAATAATCGATTATGACAAGACGGGTGAACGCGAGGCAGCTGCAGAGATCTGCCCTACTAAATGCATTGTTCCCGCCTCAGATGAAGAGCCGATAGTTGAGGAAATCGAAGCGGAGGAGAGAGTAACCGTATCTCAGGACTCTCATGAGCGGGATTAGCCTAATTTTTGGCACAAGTAACAGCGTTCCGGTAGGAACTCCCGATTGCCGGATCGAGGAAATTTATCAAAAGGCATATAAACCGTTCCTCCAGACAATTTATCAGTATCCTGAAATTCGCCTGACACTTCATTACTCCGGGTGGCTTTTGGAGTGGTATGAGGAAAAACACCCTGAAATCATTATGTTGCTCAATGACATGGTGAAAAAGCATCAGGTTGAAATTTTGGGCGGAACCTACTACGACGCCTTACTCCCCCTCATTCCAACAAATGATAGGTCGGGGCAAATCGAGCTTTTAACCACTCTCGTCAGACGCAAATTCGGGAAACGACCTCGCGGCGTGTGGGTCGCGGATTGCGCGTGGGAACCGTCTATGCCTTCCGGCCTAAATCGCAGCGGCATGGAATATCTTTTTTTAGAAGCGGAGCAATTTGAGGCGGCCGGGCTTCACGGCTCTGATTTGAGCTTCCCCTGCATAACCGAAGACCAGGGCAGAACGATTATTGTTTACCCATTGACGCCGGATTTCTCATTGCTGCATTTCGACCGCAGTCCGAGCGACATTATACAAGACGCACTCGATTGGAGCTCTGAAAATCCCGGCGCGATCATTAGTCTCATCGTCCCAGGAGAGTCTTTTGGATATTGGGGCAACTCCCATAAGGTCCTTTTTGAAGAAGGCTGGCTTTCAACGATGCTTGATGACCTGCTCTCGCTGAAACAGGAAATCTCGACAAGGCATCCTGACGCCAGCCTGTGGTCAGGCCATCCGCTTCCGAAAGTGTACTTTCCGTGTTCGTCATACCGGCACATAAACAACAGCGATCTTACCACCTCGAAGGCGGATAGCTCGACGCGGCATGTGGGTGGGTTTAGGCAGCTTTTGACGGCTTTTCCAGAAGCCAATTTTATGTACGCAAAAATGATACACACGCATATATTGGTAAATCAGGTAAAGGGCGACAAATACCGCAAGCGCGCAGCTCGTGAGCAGCTTTGGAAGGGCGAATGTAATACGGCGTATTGGCACGGGAAACGGGACGGCATTTATCGGAATCTGACACGGAAGGCAGTATATTCGGCGCTGATTTCCGCCGAAAAGAGCTCGCGTCAGAGAGGAATATTTAAAAGTCACTTGAGTGCAGAGGATTTTGATATGGATGGTGAGGAGGAGTACCTGTACCATGGCACTGACGTAAACATATATCTGCATCGCCGTGGCGCCATTGCATTTGAATTGGATTATCTTCCGCGACCATGGAATTATCTTGACACCTTTGCCGGCATGCCGGCAGAACAGTCGGCATACAAGCCGTATCCAAGACGCGCATTTCTCGATCATTTTTTCTTGCCTAATGAGACACTCGAGAACTTTCGGACTATGAGCCACCGGGAGATGGGTGACTTCCTTAACAAAGTCTATCAGGTTGGGGAACTAAGAAAAGACGCAATGAGTATTCTATTCTGCGCGCAAGGGTCGGTGGCCGACGGAGAGACGTTTTTGCCGGTAGAGATAAAAAAGCGATTTACCATGAGGCGAAATACCGTAACCCTTGCCTATACCATCACGAATAATGCTGAAAAGCCGCTACATACTGTTTTCGGTTCAGAGATAAACCTTTCCTTCCATTCAATGGATAAAAAAGCCCTAAAAATAGACTTTCAAAAAAAGGGAAACGTTTCCGCCGCCAAAACGGAATTTGGTAACCTAACGCAAATAAGCGGTTTTTCTTCAATAGACCTCAAAANCGGCGTCTCCATATCGGCCTCATTCAGCGATGAATGTAGCGTCTGGATGATGCCCGTCGACACCACCTGGGTGTCGATGAACGGTCACGCTTCAGAATACCAATTCACGTGTTTCTTGCCTCGCTGGATTTTGAACCTTGCGCCGAAGCAATCAAAGCAAATCATCATACAAGTTTCACTTTCTCGCGCGAAGTAGCATTGCCTACTGGTTGGTCGAGAGACGGTCGATGAGCGTGTCTATCCATTGCTGGGCCTCTCCGTAGTAGCCCTCCTCTGCAAAAACAAACTCCAGAAAGGATTCTTGATAGTTTCCCAAAAAAAACTGGCATTGGCCGAGATAAAAGCGGGCCCTTTGCTCAATATTGTCAGGACGTCTGATCTTCAAGAAATCGATGAGAATGTCTTTGGCGCCTGGCCAATCTTGGGTGGAAAAGCTGCTCTGTAGCATGTCGTGAAGAATTCCCTCTGATGCGTCCTCAGGAAGCAATCCGGCCTGGAGAGGTGGATTATCCCGCATCAGGCTATGTTCCAAAAGCGACCGCAAAGCCTCTGCCGTCTCAGGCATAAGCTGTTTCGGTTCTATGGATAGGTCAAAAGTGGAGGTTTGGAGCCGTTCTCCAGTATCAATAGTGGTTGCGAGTATCAAAAACGGCAGAGGCTGTACCCTCACCGGAATCTGCTCGAACCTTGCTGCAGTCTCCTCAGTAAGGGAAATTGTGATCGGCTGCGAGGTAATGTTTGTCTCGGCTATAAACTCTATGCCGCCGGTACGGAGCAATCGGTCGGCAAAAACACCGTAATAGTATGGGACTCCCGCGAGGGGAAAGTCCCGGTACGCCCCGAGATCCGATGAGATGGTTTCTACAAGAATTGCATTGAGAAGATCCTCTTGAGAGAGAATCGGTTCCGTGCTCCTGTAGATTACAAAATCTCCCTCTTCAGCCAAAGTGTATTCGAGCACAATGTCGGTGTCGTCTACCCTTGCACGCAAGTCCTGGACCGGCACCGTAGAAACTCTAATCCTGCGTCTCCTCGCAGTCGTAGTCGTGCTTGGTTCAGGTTCGACAGCCACTTGGGAAGTAGGTTGCACGGCTGCTTCTTCGGGCTCTGGCTCGGGCTCAGGTGTCTCAATTTTCTCTGGCTCCTCGACGGTCTCCGATGACGGGACATCGGCAACTTCCGGTTCCTGTTCGGCTTGAGCCACTGGCGATTCTTCTTCTTCCGGCTGAGGTTCTTCCTCGGCAACCTCCTCGGCAACCTCCTCGGGTTCCCGGAAAATTATCGAATTAGTAGTTTTATTTCTAAAAGATACCAGAAAATCGTAAGTCTTGCCCTCAGCGTCGCTCGCCAGCACTGCGTAGAAATGCGGAATATCAGCTGGGGGCACATCAATGTAGAGCTGTGTCCCCTTATCCACTATTTCAAGCAACTCTGCTTCTGAGACGTTGTTGTTTACAATCTCCTCTGTATGTCTGTAAACGTAGTAGTTGCCCTCCGCATCGTTGGCATCCTGCCAAGAAAGACGAATACCGGAAGCTGTGCTGACGGCGACAAAACGCGATGCGAACGGCGGCATTTTATCTTGGGCGGGGGCGCCAATTGAAAAGGAGATGAAGATGAGAAAAAGCACACAAAATTTCATCACAGAGGTTGCCCCTCTTTACCGTCGCCTTGCTCGAAAAGCGCGCGGTGGCGCGTCTAAAAATAGTTCCCAACTCTAGTGTTCGTGGCCACCACCGGAACACAACCGAAAATTTTCCACGGTGCCTTTATGCCGACGGTCGGCAGACACGTATTCAGTCCGCGCCCGCAAGTTAAGCGTTTCTGTTATAATATTCGGCCATCCCCGCTAAAGTCCATAGGAGATTTGTCTCGCTTTTGGGCCACATATACTGAATCCGTGGGGTTTGACACGGGATTCTGATCTTTTTACACTGTAGCGGTGTTTGTGGCTATCGCTTGTGAACTGGCTAGTGAAAAACACCGTGATGAAGTGTACGCGCTGCTCGTGCAATACGGGTTCAGTGCCGTGCAAAAGGATCTGTACGAGTCCGTATCCATTAGAGCTGAGCTGCTCCCAAGACTTAAGCGGGATATCGACCGTCGGACCGACTACTATGACAAGATAAAGCTTTTCCAGTATCCGATGGACGGCCAATTTGTTGTTACAGCGCTATCTGAAAAAAAATGGCGAAAGATCATCATGAAAGCTTAGAAATGAGGTTGTAAACTGTGTTAGTCGATCTGCTACCAAATATTGAGCGTTTTGAGTCCGAATTCGATGAAACCTGGAGGCATCTTTGACCCAGACGCCCTCAAGAACGATATCGATAAATTAGAAAAACTGACTTCTGAGCCCAATTTCTGGAATGAGCGAGAAAGGGCGGAAGAGATTCTCTCAAAGCTAAAAAAACTTCGTCGCAAATATGATCCCTGGATACAAATGAGGGAAGACGTCGATGAGGTCCGCGTGTTGTATCAGCTTGCCGAAGAGGAACAGGATGAGTCCTTTGAGGAAGAGATTTCGATGCAGCTGACCGTTTTGAGGGAACGCTACGGTGAGCTCAAACTGCTGGAGTTACTCGGTGACCAGTATGATGAGAGCGATGCATTTTTGACAATTCATTCGGGAGCGGGAGGCACCGAGGCCTGCGATTGGGTGAGTATGCTGCTGCGATTGTATAGCAGATGGTCGGAACGGCGAGGATTCAAAACCCAAATACTGGATATTTTAGAGGCCGAGGGTGGAATCAAATCCGTTACGTTGCAATTATCTGGGACTTATGCTTTCGGGTATTTGAGGGGAGAGTCTGGAATACATAGGCTTGTTAGAATATCTCCTTTCGATTCAAGCTCGAGAAGGCACACTTCATTCGCGTCAGTCTATGCATCACCGGTTATCGAGGATGATATTGAGGTGGATATACGCCCTGACGAAATCAGGGTCGACACCTATAGAGCTCAAGGGGCTGGTGGTCAGCACGTAAATAAGACCGACAGCGCGGTGCGTATTACCCACATAGAGACTGGAATCGTGGTGCAGTGTCAGAATGAGCGGAGTCAACATAAAAACAAAGCTACTGCAATGAAAGTACTTAGATCCAGGCTCTATGAGCGATTTCAATCTGAACGCGAAGAAGAGCAACAAAAGCACGCAATTGAAAAAAAGGACATTTCTTGGGGTAATCAAATTAGATCGTACGTATTTCATCCGTATAATATGGTGAAAGATCACAGGACAAAGTTTGAAACTGGCAACGTACAGGCCGTGATGGACGGGGATATTGAGCAATTCATAGAAGAATACCTCAAGGTGAAATGGTCGGGTTGAGTATGGCAATTCGAGTATTAGTCGTTGATGACTTGGTTTTTATGAGGGAAGTCATCCGGGATATTCTCGAGGATGCCGGTATCGAGGTAGCAGGCGAAGCGGCGGATGGAAAATCGGGGATCAAGGCATATGCCGCCATGAAGCCCGATGTTGTTCTCATGGACATAACGATGCCCGTGATGGACGGTCTCCGTGCCCTAAGAAAAATCCGCGATCTAGATCGGCATGCAGTTGTGGTCATGTGCTCATCCCTCGGTCAGCAGGAATATATCATTCGTGCCGTGCAGCTCGGAGCCAGGGACTTCATTGTTAAGCCCTTCCGCCCCGAGCGGGTTGTTTCAGCCGTACAAAAGGCGGCACGATCTCATGTATAGGTCGATGCCGGCTCTCTATATCTGCGCCGCAATGCTAATTTGCATACCACCGGCGCATGGGATTAATATACGTGACAAGAGGTTGAGTTGGCGCGTGGGCGTCGCCGAGTTCACAGGCAAAAGTCTTTCCGGCGAGAACTCGTATCTCAGCTCGAGCTATCCTTTGCTGCTTTTGGAGTCAGTCCTCAGCGCCGACGTGCATCTTCTTAGTGTACAAGAACGGAATCTGTATAGAAGATTCTTGGTAGATATAGAGATGGATCGAGTTCGTGGCGCACTGGATGACGCCAGATACAGGCGAGATGTATCCGCGGTAAAAGGAACTGAGAACAACGCCCAAATCGAGACTTTGGGATCCGAGCTGTCGGAGATGCTGACTTTTGACATAGCTTCAATCATCGTCGATGAAAAAAAACCCGTAGAAGTGGTGCAGTTTGGCGAACAAGGGCTTCTTCCGGCCATTGAGTTCGAGCTCGATAAAACTGCGGCCGAGCACGAGCTTGATTTACTAATATCGGGGAGTATTGAGGAGATAGAGTCATACCTGTTTGTCGATGTCGTACTGTATATGCCGGCAGGCGATAGGATTGAAACCCTTCAGATTGCATTCTCGCGGGACCTCATGGAAGACGCTTCGGCTACCATACAGAATGATCTCCGCACGAGGGTGCTTGGAAGAGAATGGTCCCGTATGATAATTGACGCTCATTACGGTGATGCGGACATATTCGTTGACGGTGAATTTCGTGGCATTGGTCGGGTAACCGTTGAGAACATGATTCCGGGAAATCATATTGTTGAGATAACTGCTCCCGGCCACGAAAGCTTCCGTGATGAGGTGCTTTTAAGTCAGAATCAGGAGGCCGTCTTGGATGTGGCGCTTTCCCCTGTAGATGTGGCACAGACGACTATTCGAACATTGCCGGAGGGCGCGTTAGTGTATGCCTTATCGGAATACCGGGGGACTTCCCCGGTAGATATGCCCAAAAAGGCGCGGGCGATTCAGGCGGTCATCAGGAAAGAGGGATATGCCGATTTTCTCTTGCCGATGCTGCCGGATTCAGGGGAGGTTACGATTAGCTTGCTCCCGGATATCATGAATAGAGAAGAATTACTGGACGAGCAGAGGACTAGATTTTATATGGTTTTCGCCGCTTTTGTGATGTCGCTCCCAATACCCATCTATCTTTTTGACATCACCAATAGCCTGACATCAGTTTTCCTCGCAGAGGCGGAACGATCGCCTTCGGACCGGAATGTCGAAGAAGCGAGGCGTATCTTGACCCTGCGGCAGATTAGCCTCAGTGGCTACATCGGTGGCTTTTTCCTCTCGGTGGCATTGCTAATAGACGCTATTTTCGAGCTCGCCACCTATCTCGATCTTGCCCATCTCTCTACATATTGACGGAGCAGGCATATATGATTAAGACACTCACTTCGCGGCTACGCACCCTTCTCAAAGGTTCATCATTCAATAAATCTTTCTTTGAGGAGCTTGAGGACATACTGATAGAGGGTGACGTCGGGGCGCAAATCGCAATGGAAGTTGTAGATCAGCTACGCTCCGGCAGCCCAAAAAACGAGACCGACCTACGGGGCGAGCTAAAAAAGCTGATGCTTAGACATTTGAAAAGCCTTGAGGTCCATCTTTCTCCGGATTCCCTGAATTTTTTTCTTGTTCTTGGTGTCAATGGGGTCGGCAAAACCACTTCTTTGGCAAAGCTGGCCAACCACTTCCGGGCAACCCTCGGACCCGAGAAAATCCTGCTGGGCGCCGGAGACACCTTCCGTGCCGGAGCTATAGATCAGATAAAGATCCTCGGGGATCGGATAGGACTCCGTGTGGTTCATCAGGAACAGGGCGCCGATGCCGGCTCGGTGATTTTTGACAGCCTCGCCAGTGGACTTTCTCGCGAAATGCGACTTGTTATTGCGGATACCGCCGGCCGGATGCATAACAAGCAAAACTTGGTACGGGAGCTCGGGAAGATAGACGGCATAGTGCGGAGAAAAATCGGGAGTGGAACCTATCATCGAATGCTCGTGATAGACGCAACAACCGGTCAAAATGGGCTGAGACAAGCGGAAGTTTTCGATGAAGCGATTGGCGTAGATTCGGTTTTTTTGGCAAAGTATGACAGCACGTCAAAAGGCGGAATCGCTATCGCAATTTCAAAGAATCTTGGCATACCGGTGTCGTTTATCGGAACGGGAGAAGCGCTCGATGATATAGAACCATTTGACTCCCATGCATACCTTGATGAGCTTCTCGGTGCTGAATGAATCTCTCCTTTGCCCTTGTGATGTTGCTGATTCCCCTATCGGCATTTCCCCAAGCTACCTATGTCTCCAATGCCCTCGGCATGAAGATCAGAGAGATCGAGCCGGGACAGGCTGAAGAACACGAATACGTGCTAAGGATAATCGAAGGAGATCTAAAGACTACTAAATTATTGTTAAAAGAAAACCGAGAGGAGAAACGCTGGGAAACGCGATACATCGAAGGTTCGATTGCGACGGAAACCGTTTATACCGCGGGACTGTTGGCGGAGGAACGCACTTATCAAGAGGGCAAAATCGTGGCGGAACTATACTATGAAAATGAGGTGCTGATTGAGCGGAGAGAGTATACCTACGAGGATGGAGTCTTGCGGACAGTGGCGGCGTTTGATCAAAATAATATGGAGATCTACCAGGATATCTATGAGCGATCGGCGACCGGTCGGTTACGGAGCATCAGAAGGGAGGCCCAAGGTGAAGAAGATTTGAGCACATTTACCTACGCAACGGGCAGGCTCGTCGGAGAATGGCATGCAACTGACGATGAAGGAATTCTATTTCGCTATCATGGTGGAGAAAAGGTGTCGGTGGAAACATGGGAAGGGCTTAAACTTGTTCTCTCTGAAGAAATAAAAACCCATCAGGGGAAAAAGGAAGTTGTGGTAAACGATGTATCCCTTGGCATTAAGACAACACAGTTTCTAGATGATAGAGAACGGATTCAAATTGAAAGAACCGAGACGGACGCAGATCTTGTGGAACATATACGTTTTGGGTACGAGCAAGAAATGCTCGTAGAAAAAACTCGAATTACCAGAAATGCAAGGGAAGAATGGGATTATGAATATGACGATGAGGGGAAATTGATAAGAGAGGTACTCACTAGAAACACCCGCCTGGTGAAGATAATCGTCCATATAGATGATGATACTTATTATGAAGAGATTTATCGAAATGAGCGTCCTTCGCTGCGGGTCCACTTCTCCGATGGGATAAAAATTTCCGAAGAGTATCTGCAACAGAAAGAGAACGCCCCATGAGGCTTTCTTGGATTGTCATGACCGCCGGCCGTTTTTTAAAGAATCGCAGATCAACCCGGGGTCTCGCCGCTTCCTACCTATCAATTGCCGGCATTGCCGTCGGTGTCATGGCTCTTCTAGTGGTTCTGTCGGTCATGAACGGATTCCAGATGGGATTCATCGACGATATCCTTGAAATCAGCTCATATCATATCCGTGTTACTACCAATAGAGAATTGCGGCCGGATTTCCTTAAAATAATACGGCTGAAAAAGGGAGTGCGAGCTATGGTGGTGATAGCCGATACGCATACCCTCATACAAAGTGCGTTTTCAGGGTTGGAAACATGCAAGATTCGCGGAGTCCCACCACTAATTGAAGATTATGATCAGGGCTTCCTCGATCAACTGAATGTCAATCAAGGAGTTTTTGAAGTCGACCGCCCCAACACTATAGTTTTGGGTAGTGAACTTGCTGCGGCATTAGGAATTGCCCCCGGTATGCGTGTGTCAGTTTTCACCCTGGCGGGTGCCGGTTTCACGAGCTTGACCCCTGAGCAGGTCGAGCTATCGGTCACCGGCCTTTTTTCCAGTGGATATTATGATTTTGACCGCTCTTTCGCCGTAGTATCTCTCGATACGCTGTTCTCCCTCGAGCCTGAAACGGGATCCCATACATACGGAATCAAGCTTACTAAACGCTCCGATGTAACAGCTTTCGCCAAGTCCCTGGCAGCACTGCCCGAGCTCGAAAACGCGTCGATTGACTCATGGCAAAGCTATAACGAGGCGTTTTTTACCGCGCTCCGCACCGAGAAACTCGCTATGGTGTTCCTCCTCAGTCTCATTTTTGTCGTGTCGGGGTTTAATACATATCACGCTCTGAAGCGGGCGATTTTTGAGAAAAGGGAACAGATCGCTCTGCTCAGAGCCGTTGGAGCCTCCCCGAGGGGTGTACAACTTGTTTTTGTCCTAGATGGTTTCCTCATTGGGGCAATCGGCGGATTGTTTGGTCTGCTCGCCGGATTGCTCATAGCAGGAAATATCAATGCGGTGTTTTCCCTTACTGAACGTCTGGTAAACTGGATTATTCGCCTTTTGAGCCCGTTTTTGGGAGCCGCCGGCGGCATTGCGATCTTTTCACCGGTATATTTTTATCTTTCGGAGGTCCCTTTGCGCATACTCGCAGCAGAGACCATTTGTATTTTTCTTTTTGCCGTTTGTTCTTCCCTCACGGCCTCATATTTGGCCGCCAGGCGTATCTCTCTTATCAACCCGGCCCAGGTGCTGCGGTATGAGTAACCCGCTGGTAGTCGTAGAGAATCTACAAAAATCTTACGAAAGCGGTCCCGAGAGACTTACCATTTTGGATGAGCTTGCCTTTCAGGCGCAGGAAGGGAGCAGTGTAATTATTCTCGGCGAGAGCGGCTCGGGGAAATCAACGTTGCTCAACCTAATCGGCGGTCTTGATTTGCCGGATTCCGGCTCGGTGCGGATTCGAGGACGAGAGATTACCACTTTTAGTGAGAACGAGCTCTCCCTCTACCGGATGGCGTCCGTTGGATTTGTGTTTCAATTTCATTACCTGCTCAATGATTTTACGGCCCTTGAAAACGTCATGCTCCCGCGCTATATGGGCGGGGCTTCTCGACCGGCCGCAACTGATAGAGCCAAGGAGCTATTGCGAGAGGTCGACCTTCTGCCTCGGTCAAATCATTACCCACATCAACTGTCCGGGGGAGAACGGCAACGGGTTGCAGTTGCTCGCGCTTTGGTAAACGATCCCGACATTATTCTCGCCGATGAACCAACCGGCAATCTTGATGAGCGGCATTCAGACGAAATTGAGGAGCTTATTTTCAACCTCGTCGAGACGTACGGTAAAACCCTGATTCTCGTGACCCATGATTTGGATCTTGCCTCCCGAGGTGACGCCAGATATCTGTTGCACAATGGTGCCTTGGTTCGGAAATAATGCTGCCGTATCTTTTCTTTGGAGTTCGTCAGCTCTCATCTCGGTCCGCCGGAAAAAGCTATCGACGGATACGGGGCGCAATAATCGGAATCGGCCTTTCTCTGATACCCATGATCGTCGTTATCGAAGTCTCAAATGGGTTGATCCGGGGCATCACGGAGCGCTATATCGAAGTTGGTTCAAATCATCTCCAAGCGCGTAATCTTGTGGGAATCGATGATGAGGAGTTTTCTGCGGCTGCTCAGATAGCTCTGAAAGTAGATGGCGTGGTATTGGCAGAGCCGCTCAGGTTTGGCATTGGTCTTCTGCAGTCGAAACAAAACAGGACTGGGGCAACTGTGCGTGCGATGACACCTGAGTCGGTGAAAAGTGATCCGGCCTTTCCTAAATATATTGAGGTGATTTCCGGAAAGCTTGATTTGGAAGGTCCCGGCGCTCTGTTATTGAGCCGGCCGATTGCCGATGCCTTGGACGTTGAAATTGGCGCGCAGGTAAAAATGCTGACGGCAATGACCACAAGCACCGGAAAGTTTATTCTGAGGCAAACGAGTTTTTTGGTAACAGGCATCGTCACTACGGGGTATCACGATTTGGATGAAATAACAGTCGTGATTTCATCGGAAATGGGCTCCCGCCTGTTTCGCGATCCCGAGTCAAAGGTCCTCGGCATAAAAGTTGAAAATCCTTTTGGCAGCTTGACTAAAATTGTCAAGGATCTACAGAGGGTTCTTGGCAGAGATTGGCATATTTTTACCTGGTATCAACTCGAAGAGGCGATGTATAGCACGTTTACCACCACGAGAAGTCTGCTTATCTTTATCATGGCAGTGATCGTAGTCGTCGCGGCTGTAAACATTTCCGGAAGTCTTGTCACTTTGGTGATGGAAAAGGAGCACGATATTGCCATCCTCAAGAGCACCGGGGCAAGGTCCGAGGGAATTGTCTTTGCGTTTCTTATTTTCGGGGCCGTCGCCGGGCTGCTCGGGACAATTCTCGGTGCTGCGCTGGGGCTATTCTTTGCGGTTTCCATCAACGAGATCCTGTCGGCCATCGAGCTAATCGTTTCAGCCGGCAGATACTGTTTCGATTTGCTGTTTGGCGCCCCCGGCGCTGCGGTTTTTTCCCATACTGAAATCATCAGCTCTTCGTACTATCTCGATCGGATACCTATCATAATTGATGCATTGGATATGATCCTTGTGGGAGGGTTGAGCGTGGGCATATCCACAGTTTCAGCGATTTTACCCGCGCGACGTGCGGGTAAAATAGAGCCGGTGGACGTACTCCGTCGCCACTAGTGTAAAAAACCCCCTCAGGTTGAATTTCGCGGTTGCATTCACCCGGAGATGGGATATATGATGAGTCAATGAAATGCGAAGTGTGTGGAAGACGAGAATCGGTAATCCACGTGCAACAAATCATCGGCAATGAAACTATAGACATGCATCTTTGCGATATTTGTGCCCAGGATCGCGGCGTTTCCCAGAAGGATGATAAAGTCGAGCTTTCTCTTTCTCAACTGTTGACCGGCCTTCTCCAAGTCAAAGAGGGCGGCGAGCAAGAATCCCAGAATGAGTGCTCAACATGCGGCACAAAAGTCGCTGATTTAAGAAAAGAGGGCAGACTGGGCTGTCCCGGTTGTTACGCGAGCTTCGCCTCTGAGATTAGAAAGATGCATCAGCGTCTCTCCGGGGCGGTGAGGCACCGCGGAAAACTTCCGCAGAGTCTCAAAACTTATAAGGAGCTGCTCATAGATAGAGAGCGGCTTAAATCTCAGCTGACGGATGCCGTGAAAAACGAGGATTATGAAACCGCCGCCGTGTTGAGAGACCAAATCAAATCTATTGAGAGGACCGGTGAAAACACGGATCATTGAGTTCCCGGGCGTTGAGCATACCGCCGGCTGGTTTCAGGAGCCGGGTCTAGCGTATGATGTTGTGCTTTCGAGCAGGATTCGGATCTCCCGAAACCTTAATCGGCACCGATTTCCTCCACTTCTGCAGTCTGATGAAGAGAGCGAGGTTCAATCGGATATCTTGTCTGCATTCCAATCCACTGACTCAGACACCGCGTATAGCACCGCGCTTATGGGGGACTTAGCTCCTCTCGAACGGCGGATGTTGCTCGAGCGGAACTATATCACCCAGCAATTTTCTCTTAACAACCACAAGGCAATTGTGATGAGAAAGGACGATAGAATGTCGTGTATGATAAATGAGATCGACCATCTCAGATTATCAAGCATTCGCGGCGGACTGTCTCTCGATGACTGCTGGCACACTATTGATGGTGTTGATTCTGCCCTAGAAATTCTGCTTGATTATGCGGTGTCCTTGGAGTGGGGCTATCTAAGCGCCGAAGTTGCTAATACAGGGACTGCTTTGCGGGCATCTGCGATGGTGCACCTGCCCGCATTGGTACGCACCAATCTGATTGAAAAGGCTATGAAAGCAGTAGTGCAGGTTGGAATGACCGTAAAAGGTTTTTTCAGCGACGATGAACACTCCCTCGGTGATATGTACCAAATCTCAAATCAGATGGGATTAGGAATCAGTGAAAAAGAATTAATTGAAAAACTTGATGCAATCATCTCTCAGTTGGTACATTATGAGAGAAAGGCTCGTGACCAGCTGCTTGAAGAACAGAAAATGGATCTCGAAGATGAGATAATGCGGGCTGCAGGATTATTGACGCACTGCAGGTTGCTTGAGTCCAAAGAGGCGATTCGGAATTTAGCTATCTTAAGATTGGGAGCCGCAGTCGGATTGGTGTCTGTGCCCATAGAACGAGTTACCGCTCTTCTATTCCTTACGCAGAAGGCCCATATACAATTTCTGATAGATAGCAGGGAAACGGGCGCCGATACTAGTTTAATAGATTACACCAGAGCTGAGCTTGTGCGGACCGCTCTGAGCCAGTGTCTCTAGATTGGGAGGAATATATGTTTAAAGGCCTGACACAGAGAGCGCAGAGAATTTTGACGATTTTTGCACAGGAGGAGGCAAAGAGATTTCATTCGGACCAACTGCTTCCTGAGCACATCATTCTCGCGCTACTAAAAGACGGAGAAGGTCTCGGGTTTAAAGCAATCCAAAAGTTGAGCATTGATCCCGTAGAAATGCAACTGGAAATTGAAAGAAACATTCCAAAAAAACACTCCGGATTCATCCTTGGTGATGTGCCGGCTTCAAAACGAGGGAAAAAGCTTCTGGATGACTCAACGGAGGAGGCCAAGGCTCTCGGACACGAATACATTGGAACTGAGCATTTGCTTCTCGCTGCCGCCAAGGAGACCGGCAGTGTGGTGGCCCGGTATTTTGCACGGCAATCAGTCAGCGTGGAAATGCTCCGGGAGATGATTGTGGAATTGAGTGGCAAGGGTGAAGGCGGTAAAAAGAAGAGCATAATCCAGCAAGGCCAGAAGAGAAAGCAGCAGTCGGGTGGTAAGAAAACGACACCGACTCTTGATGAGTTCTCGCGGGACCTGACCGACTATGCCGTCCAAAAGAAACTTGACCCGGTCATTGGCAGGCGGACTGAAATCCGGCGCGTCATCCAAATTCTCGCGAGGAGAACTAAAAACAATCCTGTGCTGATTGGCGAGCCCGGCGTGGGAAAAACAGCTATCGTTGAGGGGCTGGCCCAGAAGATTGTTAATGGGTCGGCGCCTGAGGTACTCATGGGCAAGCGGGTCCTTACCCTGGATCTCGCATCGCTAATCGCCGGGACAAAATACCGCGGCGAGTTTGAGGAGCGGCTCAAGAGGGTGATGAAGGAGATTATCACCGCGGGCAACGTTATTCTCTTTATCGATGAGCTCCATACCATCATCGGGGCAGGTGGCGCGGAAGGGGCGATTGATGCGTCAAATATGCTCAAACCGGCTCTCTCACGGGGGGAATTGCAGTGCATCGGCGCAACCACCCTCAATGAGTACAAAAAATATATTGAGAAGGACGCTGCTTTGGAGCGAAGATTTCAACCGATTTTTGTCTCTGAACCCACCGCTGACGAGACGATTGAAATTCTCAACGGCATCAAGGGAAATTATGAAGATCACCACAACGTCTCGTATACAGAAGAAGCCGTTAAGGCCGCAGCGTTACTTTCGAGCAGATATATTTCAGACAGATTTTTGCCCGACAAAGCAATCGATCTTATTGATGAGGCTGGATCAAATAAACGCATTCAAAACAGTGTTCCTCCCCGGGAGTTGGGGGATTTAGAAAAGCAGATTGAGATCCTCACGACGGAAAAAATGTCGTTGGTCAACACGCAAAATTTCGAGAAGGCCATAGAGGTACGTGATTCGGTACATCGACTCAGAGAACAGGTCGACTCTATTAAAAAGGATTGGCAGCAAAGCCTTAGGTACGAAAAGAACGTTGTATCTGAGGAAGATATTCAAGAGATTATTTCCAATATAACCGGCATTCCGCTGTCAAGACTTGTTGAGACTGAATCGGAGCGACTATTACGAATTGAGGAAGAGCTGCATGAGCGAATCATCGGCCAGAACAACGCTATTGAGGCCATTGCGGCGGCAATTAGGAGATCACGGACGGGATTGAGCTCGCCAAGACGTCCCCTTGGTTCTTTTATCTTTCTTGGTCCCACCGGCGTTGGAAAGACCGAGCTCGCAAAAACCCTCTCAGAGTTTCTTTTTGGAAATCAGGATGCGTTGGTTCGTCTGGACATGTCGGACTTTATGGAGAAGCACACGGTCTCACGTCTCGTCGGGGCACCCCCCGGATATGTGGGTTATGAAGAGGGCGGTCTTTTGACGGAAAAGATCAGAAGACGCCCCTATAGCGTCGTACTGCTGGACGAGATAGAAAAGGCTCACCCAGATGTGTTTAATATTTTGCTGCAGGTACTGGAAGAGGGCGAGTTGCAGGACAATCTAGGACACAAGGTTTCATTTAGAAACACAGTATTAATCATGACCTCAAACGCTGGGGCCAGAGAGATTTCCAAAGAATCGGCCCTGGGATTTCAGTCTGAACAAGGTGTAATGTCGTATAGTGAAATCAAGGCGTCTGCCATGAATCAGCTCAGACGGATTTTTCGCCCTGAGTTTCTTAATCGTGTTGATGAGATAATGGTGTTCCATAGCCTGACACGCCCTGAGGTGATGAAGATACTCGAGATTATGCTCGACGAGGTAAAGCTAAGATTGCTCGAGTTGAATATCACCATCGATCTGAAAAAGAGCGCAAAGGAGTTTTTAATCAACCAAGGCTTTGATGTTAAGTTTGGGGCGCGGCCGTTGCGGCGGGCGATCCAGAAAGAATTGGAAGATCCAATGTCCATGGAGATTCTAAAAGGCAGATGTCCAAGCGGAAGTATGGTTGTCGTTTCTGCCAGGAAGGAAAAGCTTAAGTTTCAGATTAAGACACCGGAGAAGAAGGAAGAGCCGGCCGGTGTTCCCGGCTGATTCTAGCCAACACATAAAACAAAGCTCATGAACCTAGAGACATTTGTCTTGGGATGCGGCGGGATGATGCCGCTTCCCGGAAGACACCTTACGTCTGTTTTGCTTAGGCGGGAGGGGGATCTTTTTCTTTTTGACTGCGGTGAAGGAACTCAGGTTTCTCTGAGAAGACTCAACCTTCGCTGGAAAAAAATTTCGGCTATTTTTATTTCACATACCCACGCTGATCACGTGACGGGATTGCCGGGAATCCTGATGCTTTCGTCTCAAGTTGACAGGGATGATCCGCTCTTTATTTATGGTCCTCCAAAGATAAGGAGCTACGTCGAGGCAAACCGAAATATTCTCGACATGCATATTAACTATGACATTATAATTAGAGAAATCGATGGACCGGGGGAGATCTATCAGGGTAAAGGCTTTCGAGTTCGGGCATTTGGCCTTAGGCACTCAAAGCCGTGCTACGGCTACGCGTTTGAGGAGAAGATGCGCCCGGGGGTGTTTTACCCGGATCGGGCGAAAAACCTTGGAGTCCCTGAGGGACCATTATGGGCCAAGCTCCAGAGTGGCAATGCAATATCTTTGGAAAACGGAGTAGAGATCAAGCCTGATTTAGTCCTCGGTTCGCCTCGCTCTGGACGGAAATTTTCCTATGTGACTGACACGGTTTTCTTGAAAAGCATTGCACCGGAGGTCTGTAACTCGGATCTCCTAATCTGTGAAGGAATGTTTACAGAGGACCTTCTCGAGAGCGCCAACGAAAAAAAACATCTCACGGCCAAGCAAGCGGGCAAAATCGCCAAAGATGCCGGCGGCGTGAAAAAGCTCGGATTGATCCACTATAGCCCGCGTTATGCCGAGCGAGATCTGCAGAGGCTGCTTCAAGAAGCAAAAGGCGCCTTTCGCGAGAGCTTTCTTACGCGGGACAGAAAAATAATCAACATCCCATTTCAAGATTAGCTGCCGGCCGCAGGCTTTGATGAGAGATATTCCCTGTACTTCTGCGGGTCCACGCGAAATGCGACGATCCCGTTTTCCTCATCACGGGCCTTTCGTAATGCACCTTCGGCCTCGCGCATAATCCTGTCCCCGCTAATCAATCTTCCATTCCGAGCGCTCAGGCCCGACGTGATCTTAATCGCTCGCTTAGTGCCCTTAGTAATTATATTAGCTTTGGCCATAAATGCCTCCACTCTGTCTATTCCCTGGTCGAGATCGATATTAGGAATAACGACCCCGAAACCTGAGTTCCCGTATTCAAAGCAGAGGTCTCGGAAGCTGAAAAACTCGATGGCCCCTTGCGCAATATCGGCAAAAAGTTTTCCTTCCTTGGTGATGCCACGAGCTGCGCAGAGGAACAGCACTAAATCTTGGTCAAAAGATGCGGCTCGCCTGAGCTCTGCGCTTAAGCGCTCCACGAGATAGTTTTCCCACCCGAGATTTGTCTTTGGCGAATATAGGCCGTTCACCTCACCGCGATCGACATCTTCAGGCGTAGGCTCCAAAGTCGTGTCGTCTTCAATGTCGGCATCGGCACCACCGTTTTGGGCCGAAGGGCTCGCAGGAGGGCTCGCCGAAGGGCTCGCCGAAGGGCTCGCAGGAGTATCAAAGCTCCCTTGAGTCTCCGATGCGGACGCAGCGTATCTTTGATGATCTATCTCCGGCGATATGGTTTTTGGATCCTCTGGCATGCGACCGGTAGGATCGTCCTCGGTTAAAGGGCTGTCGATTTTTTTGAGATGGGGAGATACAAGAATCATGATTGCCGTTATGAGAAGGAATGACAGAAGTCCTATCAATAATTCACGGATAATGGGAAAAATGTCCGATCTGCTGAGAATACGGAACATAGTTTCCACTCGTACGCCGTCAGTCGTGGGTATAATCACCGGCGAGCTGATTATCATATCCTGGATTTTATTTGCGGAAAACTCAGGCTCTGCTCCCGGTTCACCGCCACCCGCCGGTCCCATGGAGATATATGATGCGTCGGATGAAACGGCGTACTCGACGCTGGTGCTTTTGCCGTATATCACCACAGCCTTTAATTGGTCGCTGCTGGAGACAAGCTCTTTCATCCGAGAGGCAAAATATTCAGAGGAAAATGAACCTTCCGCAAGGTAGGATGAGGTGATCGTTTTTTTTACCGTTTCGAGCTCTGCACTTGCCTCGGCAAAATTTTCCGACCGGGTGTTGATTGCTCGGAACACAAACCATACAATTAGAAATGAGAAAACAACCAGGCTGAAGATGCTATACGCGATTGTTAGCCTTTTATTCATGATATTGATTATACGTTGAAAAAAAGAACCGTGTACAGACCATTCAGCAATTCCAAATATAGCCCCAATGGTTATACAGCATCGGCAAATTCTGCAAGAATATTGGACATATTTAGACGTTTCCGCTCGAATAATGAGGAGGACCGCGATGCCGATACGAACACGAGGATTGCCCTCGGGGTGGTACCCAGAGACTCGTCGCCAAACCGAACGCGTCATTACACAATGGGATGAAAAGCTAGATAAGAACCTGCCGTCGGCTTTTACGGGCATTGCCCCTCATGCGGGATGGGATTTCTCTGGTGAATTGGCAAACCATGTTGTCTCATGCCTTGACAGGGAATCCGACGTTATCGCCGTGGTGGGCGGACATCTGCCGCCTTCAGATAAAATCCTCTGTGCAGTTGAGGATGAGTTCGAGACCCCTCTTGGCCCAATAAAGGCGGAAAATTCAATCCGAAAAAGGCTGTTTGACACTGTTGAAGTAACCCCGGATTCATGGTCAGACAATACTGTTGAGATTCAGTTGCCTCTGATTAAGCATAAGTTTCCACGTGCCCGAGTGATATATCTGCGAGTATCGCCAACCGGCGCGGCCACCACCCTCGGGAAGGCGCTACACGAGATATCTCAGGGTCTGAGCGTACGCATCTCGGTGCTTGGATCCACGGATTTCACTCATTACGGACCGGCGTACGGATTTATGCCGGCAGGCCATGGAGACGATGCAATTCAATGGGTACGCGAGCAGAATGATCGAGTTATTATCGAGCATCTGTTGTCGATGAATTTGGAATTGGCCCTCCAGCACGCAAATGAGAAAAGCTCAGCGTGCTCGGCGGGGGCTGCGGCGGCAGCAGCTTTCTTTGCGGCCCTACGGGGCAGTGAGAAAGGCACCCTCCTGGGATATCGGATGAGTTATGATTATCATAAATCAGAATCATTTGTAGGGTATGCCGGTATTTGTTATCAGCCCTGATCCGCCAAAAGCTCGATTGCTTCGTGGAGAGCCCTTGCAAGGAGCCGCGAGCCGATATCTGAAGCAGTTCCACCGTGCGTGTGTGCAAACGCGCAATAGGGCAGGAACGCCGTGACCAAATCGCGTTGAGCGACGTCAAGACGGTCTACGTACTCAATGATCGGTCCGGTAGGATACGGGAGATTCTGCAACAGAGTTAGAATGCCGGCGGCGAAGGCTGGCCACGATCCCGAATGATTGCTACGAAGGGTTGTAGCCCGGATCCGCTCCGGTGCGGCTTCAATATGCTTTCGTGTCAGCCGCATTTCTTCCTTGCCGAAAAACGAACATTGGACAGGTAAGACCGAGGCGTATTCCTCAAGGGCCTTTTTATACGAAGTTAGAATTTCATTTGTGTAAGATATGCCGGCCGAGGTCGCCGTTGCCGTCAATGTTTGATTATCCAAGATAAACCGCGTAAAGAGCGACTCTAGTGGCGTACGCCTTGCCTGGCAGCTGTGGAAGAGAGGATAAAGGTAGGTCTTGCGAGCATAAGATTTACCCTTTGGGTACGAAAAATCGGCACCGTGCACTACAACTCTTATTGCGCCCAGCTGATAAGCAAGTGATAGCGCGGAATGTGTAACATTCCCGCCCGAAGTGTCCACCGTCGGGATGTGACACCATTTTTGCGAAAGATATTGGGAGAATGGATGACCATCAGCCATAAACTGAACCCGCTTGCATCTCCGGGCGAGGCTTGGAGCAGAAGAAAGGGAAAGTACAAGGATCGTCGTATCCGGCAACTCCCCAAAAAAGTGATGATAGGAGTGGTGCTGACAGTCAATTGAGATCGCGTAGTCCGGAGAAATTCCCTCGTGGAGCAATAGGGGGAGAGAAGTATCTGTGGCGATGATTCCGGATCTGCCGCCGATAACCGACTTGATGTATGGAATCGATCGTTCCAGGGACGGTCCGGCCGCGATAATATGAAATTCGTCGACAATCTCCCCCGAAGGCATGCGATCTGGCATAGCTCCGGCGTTTGCAATGATGTTTTTAAGCCATCTTCTGCCGAAACGTGATTGAGTGGAGGTGTCTCTAGCGACCGTAGATTCAAAGACTCCCAAAACGGAATACATGGTGGTAAAATACGATTGATTCATCGATATTCGTTGGTGGAGTGCCACCACAGTGAGATTGCCGTGCAGATACGGAATATAATATGACAAACATGCTTCCGTGACGCTGCTGGCATTTTCGTCGATCAGTAGACGGGTGCGTGGATCATCAAAAAGCCATCGCATATCGATGTGCTCGCAGATGGCTCGTATTGAATCTAAGTCGTAGTCGATAATGATGATTAATTCAGTGCTTGCCCGAGCGAGAAACGGTCGCATAATGAATCCGCCCCCCAAACCAAAAAAAACATATGTACCTGGGCTTGTGTATCGGTCGGCAATCCGTTGCGCCTCCTTAACCGGATCTACCCTGGAGTGTAATAGGCGCAAGCCTCGTTGGGTCAGCACCCCCGGTACAATATGCCCATTACTTGTCTCTACAAATGTGGCCGACGGATTTGGATGAGCGTTAGAAATGCGCTCACAGAGGGCTCTATTTTGCTTTTCCAGAGATCGAAGATTACTATATAGGAGATTCATCTCCGGCTTATCTCATATTGATCTGCGATGCGATTTCATGCAAAAACGATACCGTGGCTGCTAATGGTCCGGCGAAATCGCCGATCTTGTAGATGTGTTTTTTTTCGCTGAATATCTTTAGTACATTTCTCGCATCGACAAAATACACAAGAAGCAGCTCGTTGGAATTGAAAAAAGAGCTTGTAGAAACGGGGAGATCCGAGTTCCGGGATTGCATCTGCAAAATGCTTGCGATCCACCGGCTTAAGAGTACCGAAGCGAGCGACTTGCGCTTTTTGAGGGGCAAGAGATGAGTTGATTCGAGCAAAACCGGTCCCTCGTTTTTATGCCCTCGGCAAAGACGGGCTAAGTCCGCCCCTTCCATCTCAACGAATCCTTCTATACGGACGTCGCTTGGAAACAGGCGGTAGACACATCTCCCGGAACGGGCCAGGTACCGCGAAAACCAATCCGCGTACGTTCTCAAAGGACCTTTCAAGGCGTGCGTGTCGTGCGACGCCTGATGTGTCCGTGATCTTCCGTACTTTCGCGTAAGGAGAGGATCTATCCGCGAGGTCGTCTTTGCCAAAAATGGCTCGAACATATGAGGCCGCACATGAGAATGAATGTCATCAGCCGCGAAATCAAGACCCGCAATAACGGTAGCAGGGCCCTTTCCAGCCGTCAACTCCAGGGCAGTTCCGGCAACCGACCCGTTTGGCGGCACTTGAGTCGCATCAATATGAGCGAGACTTAACAGATCATGTTCGAAAAAAAACCCTTGATTAATTGGGATGGTCAACGACGAAAAGCTACGGACGCTTTTGGTGGCTGTAAGCGGCATCGCAATGGGTACCCGCTGGAATCCTTCAAGCGGGTAAAAATGTAAGAGTGAATAATAGCCGGGGTCGGTAAGCACCACCAGGTCCGGCTCGATCAAGCTGTCGAGCAACGCACTTACCGCAGAGGGCAGGGCCCAAAGCATCACGGAGCTACGATGTTCTTTCAAGTACGGTATCGATTTGGCCAACGTCGGACCCGAGGCAGCGATGAGGATTGGCTTCCCGGACTGAGGGAGACGGCCAACCTCGTCCATTGACAAGAAATTCTTAAAAGCGTTGCGGATCCACCGTCTCCCGAAAAAGGCCGTGGTTGATATATTCCCATTTTGCATATTTAACAGATCCGCCGCTGCTTGACGCGCTACAGTGGCTTGTTTGGGAAAGGCCTGGACGGATGGCATCCATTCAATGATCTGCAGTCCATGAACGTCGAGCTCAGTTAAGTGCGCTGCCAAGCATCCATGTAATTCAGCACCCTGTTCGACGATATATGATGACACCGACTTCAAAGGCGTTTTGGCGATCAGCCGTCTGTCAAAATGGAGTGATATAACGATTGCGGTGGGGCATCTTCGCTTGATCTCTATGGCGAAATAATTCAGGATATCGCCAATAATAATGACCGCCGGTGGGTACGGTTCGCTGAGAGTTTTGTCAATGTACCTTCTCACTTCCTCCTGTGGATTGTGACGCGACAGAAGTGGCCGACCGTTCAGGTATGCCGTCGGAGCATTATTTTTCGCTTTGCTAATCCGTATCATCGAGCTATAAACTATTCAGAAGGTCGCGAGAGCTCAGATGTATTTCCCCCATTGTCTTTGTGGAGAGAATCACACCGGAAGGTATGCGGCAATTCGGATAGCGATTATTCAACACCCGCACAATGTGATCCGAGAGAAAAAAATGATCCTGGGCCGACCTCACCGGGAATCCAAGAAGAACATTTCTGTCGGTTTTTCTAAAATACAAACCGAGCCCGGCGGAAAACGAAAAAAGGACGGTTTCCATGTCGTCCAAAATCCTCTTTTTGTCAGCATAGGTCAGCGTCGACAAAACGGACTCGAGCAATACTTCCATATTTAATTCAACTATGAGAAGTTGTTTGCCTGTTTGCCTTGATTGGTCTATCAACGAGTCGATTTTTGCCAGATACTCAACGGAAAAGGCATCGTCAGGATATGATGGCAACTTTGAAAGCCATTCGTAATATTTGCCGTATAAATTCGCAGCTCCAAGCTGAGCGACGTTTTCAAATAAAGCATCTTCATTTTCAATTGGACCGTCTTCTTTAGAATACGCGACCAAAAAGAATGCGAAAAGCTTAGACGAAACATGTAGGGGGACTATTACTAGTGTGCTGAATAAGCCATATTCTCGGACCGAAAAGAAGGGCTCTAAGAACTGACGCTCTATTTTTTCAAAAATCGACAATGACCCGGCGGCTATGGCGCTGTTCTGAGCAAGTATTTCACTGGGTATCCGGAGACGATGGGTGGTCGTCTGATCAAGCCCGACGGAAGCCACAGGGCTAAAGTAAGATCCGCTGCTTTCAAGCACAAGCAGAGCCGCGTGGGTAAATGAGAAGGATTTAATAAATTGTTCAAAGATTAGGACTGGAAAAGTTAGATCCTGGACCTCATTTGTCTTGGCGGATTTTGCCGCTTGATCTTTTTCGTCTTGCGTTTTATCAGCGGCATTAAGGTTTAAACCGGGTTTTTTTTTTCAGACGGCCGTGCAACTTTATTGAGCAATCCCATTACGATTCCAAACCAAGCTCTTCAAATAATTTTCGGTACACCTCAAAATGTTCGGACTGAGCAAATTCCTGTATTTTATCTTCCGGAAGCGATTCCAAGAGGTGATCCATATACCCCAGTACCGATTTAAGCTCGTTACGCACATCATCAGGTATATCGTCTCTTTCTCCGCCGTCCGGCATTTCCTGCAAATCCGGCAAAACGTCCAATTCTTCCGGCGACTCGGTGATCTCATCTTCGGGAGCGACATTCCCGATGGCAAGCTCTTCAACTTCCGCTTCTATCACAGGTTCAACATCCGCATCCAAATTGAGCTCGAGCTCATCAAGATCTTCCTCGACAGGTGATGCCTCTTCAGACAATTCCTCAAGCTCTATTTCCTCGCTATCCAAGCTTTCGATTTCCAGATCCTCAAAACTCTCGACACCAAGACCTGAATCATCATCTTCGTCGACGTCTAGAATTTCAATCGAATCTTCTTCCATGATTTCATCAAGGGTTGCGAGGTCCGACAGGGGCTCAGATCCGGGTTCTTCAGCGGATGCCATTTCTTCTTCTATGGAAAAATCGGATTCAGGCATAACTTCAACCACGTCCGCGATGGTAGCAACGTCTTCTTCAAGGGGTATAAGATCCTCCTGATCCATCAACGCGCCGATGTCTTCAGTGGCATCGACGGCATCGACGGCATCGACGGCATCGACCAAAGGCTCTTCGATATTCCCACCGGTATCAACCGGCTCATCCAGCGGTATATCGATAAGTTCGTCAACAATGGCGTCAGTGGGCTCATCCAGCGGTATATCGGTAAGTTCGTCAACAATAGCATCGGCCTGCTCGTCCAACAGCGTTTCAGTCAAATCGTCTTCAAGATCAAAATCGTCCCCAGCACCAACCTCCAACATAAGCTCGGGTTCCTCCGGCTCCACGGATTCTCCGGATACGGCCCCCAGACTCTCCGACTCAAGGTCGAAATCAAGATCCTCAATGCCCCCCTGCGATTCCTCGGAGGTAAAATCCAGTGTCGTTTCTTCTGCGATGGCCAAGCCTTCATCCATAGCCACAATTTCCTCGGCGCCTGAGGCCGGCGGCTCGCCGTCAGCCAGAATATCCTGATCGTCAGGGATTTCGCTCTCCTCTTCGGTTTCCTCCGTGATATCAGCCGTATTGAGTATATTGTCCAGCTCATCGCCGGTTAACGCTATTGTTTCATCATCTTCTTCTTCTGCAAAGAAACCCGGCGGTTCTTCCTCCACCGATTGTACTGGTTCTGGTTGAGGCGCAATACCCGTGGCTTTGAGGGAAGATAGTTCTTGTTTTAAGGAAGAGATCTCTGCTTTAATCGACTGCAATTCCACTTCAATTTTTGCTAAAATGACGCTCTGGTCGGTGTCCGCGGGTTTGTCATCTACCAGAGCAACTTCATTGTCTTGCAGTTCCATTTCCAAGGAAGCCAGATCATCAATCGGTGCGCCGGATTCAGGTGTCATAGCCTGCCCTTTCATTAAATCAGCCTTGGTTTCTTCGATCTCTTCGGTCTCTATTTCGACATTTGGCGAAGCCTCTATTTCATCTTCTACGGCCAACTCCGCGAGATCTTCATCTCCCAAGTCTTGGTCAAATTCTTCCAAATCGATATTGTTGAGCTCGTCGTCCGCATCCGGAAGGACATTGGAGGGGGGCTCTAAGTCCGGTAATTCCGCAGCCTCTTGCCCAATGTCAGATATATCTGTGTCAGACAGATCGTCAAGATCGTCAAGATCATCCAAATCCAAACTAATATCTGAAAGATCTTCAGCAATGTCCTGGGTCGGCTCTTCCATTCCTAGATCAAGATCACCGAGCTCGTCATCAAGAGACTCCGAGCCTAATTCGGCAAAATCATCGTCGGAAAAATCCGAAAGCTCATCGCCAAGGTCAATCGAAGGGTCCTCTTCAGGAATACTTCCTTCCAGGTCCCCGAGCAATTCCTCCTCTTCCTCGGTCAAAAAAGACTCGTCATCAATCGTCCCTGAAGGAATTTCTCCCACATCACCTACTTCCTGAGGCCCTACTTTAACCCATACGCCATATTGCTCTAGTTCTTCCGTTTCAGCTGAATCTGCCGCATTTACCGACAGATCCCCTTCATCTTCATCACTAAAAGGCTGCTTATCGATATCTGCGGCCATTCGCCTCTCCTGACATATATTTCACATTACTGCAATTATCGGTAAAAATCAATGCTGTGTTGAATAATTTGTCTCTACTTAAGGGGATGCCTCAATGCTAAGTTCTCAAGATATACCCCTATCTATCCGTAATTGTATGTATGAAGATCTGGCTGCGGCTAGCATTTGCTGTCTACTTAGGATTCTTTCTTCATACAATGTTGATTTTTGTCCTTGGCAGCTCAGGGATCTTTGGGCTTGAGGAGTTGCGCCTCTATAGAGAGAGACTTAGCGACAATCTTTTGCAGCTAAAAGAGATTAATTCCGATTTGCTTGCTGAGCGGGATGCGCTGCTCCATGATTCCTCGGAAGTTGAGCTCCGTGCCCGAACACTCGGGTATCGCCGAAGGAACGAGATCAGAATTAAACTACCGCATAGCACCAAAAATGATTATTACCGCAAACTCGGTGGACTTATCCGCAGAGATGCCTCCGGCGGCGAAGATTATGATATATTTCGACTGATAGCTATGTGTGCTGCTTGCTCGTTATATGGGGTCTTGACGCTCATAGCAAAGGCGAGGAATGGTCGTAGAAAAAGATTCACCCGACACCCTTCACAGGACGACTAGTACGCTAAAAAAGGGCGGAATCGTTATTGCGCCGGGTGATACTATTTACGGCGTTTTGGGTCTTGCTCCCTCGACCGCAGATATGATTCGGAAGGCAAAAGGCAGGGGGGAAAAAAAGCCATTTATAACTCTGTTGCCGACGCGGGAGGCGGCTGCCGATTATTCTGTGGATGAATTACCGCGGAATATATATGATCTTTGGCCCGGCGCACTGACTCTGATTATTCGCACGGAAGGAGATGGGACCGGGGCGTTCCGCGTACCGGCCGATGAGTTCTTATTGGCGATTATGGCTGTAACCGGTCCGCTCTATTCTACGAGTGTCAATTTTTCCGGAGGCGCCCCTCTTTGGAAGATAGAAGATATTACGGATGTATTTGATGCCAGAGTGGATTTGATCGTCAGTGACGGAGATCTTCCTGGAAAGATGCCATCAACCGTCCTCGACGTGACTGCAAAACCGTTTAGGATCTTGCGCGAAGGCGCCTGCCATTTGCCACCGGAAATTATTTCTCAATGCCAATAAACAGAAAAATCACATTCTGCCTGATGATGTTCACCGCCCTCTCAGCAACGGGAAACGATGCCGAGGATTTGCGGCCGAACTATCGAATGATGATGCAGAGGAACACGTTTCTACCGGGATCGGCCCAAAAAGCGCTGGGGCAGAACGACCAGGCACTGGGATACTACATGTCCTTGCCGCTCATGGTTGTTGGTAATGCCATGGCGCTTTCCGGCGTGATATGGGGCGGCGGGTGGATCTCATTTGATGTTCAACAGCAGGATGGCGATACTGTTCTGCTTAAGTATAATGAGCAGCCAGGGCCATGGTCCCAGGTGCTGATGTACGGCGGCTCAGTTGTTACCCTCTACGGCAACGTATTGGCAGCGTATAGCACGTACGCGGCCCACCGGGATTATGTGGATCTATACGGCGATCCATTCGGACGTAAACCATTAACACTGATTTTCATGGAGATAATTAGAGTAACCATTTTAGACGCATACGCATTTGTAAGCAAGAATTTCTTCCGGCAGCAGCCGTTGCGTTTTCCGCTGGACTGCGGGAATCTCGTCATGGCAAATTGCAGCTTTATGAAACTGATGAAGTATTAAACTCAATTGTCGCGCCCATCCAGGGTAGTTCAATTTTTTGTTTCATCCATGGCAATTCAAATAGGATAGGTAGATGTGTTTTCTTTTTTAGGAAAACGACTATATTTCTATCTTTGATTTTTATCTCGGCACCATTTTCAATGAAGCTTCGAAATATGGTAGGTACTAGGCATTTTTCAAAACCGGGAAGTTGGCTGNATAATACTTTATAAAGGTTGTGAGCTAATACCGACAATGTCAAATCAAAGTCTACTTTCACTACGATGGATGAGGATGCATTGTTTAGATGGAAAAAGGCAATTTGTTCAGCAATCTCCTTTTCGACCAACCAACGCCTGGCATATTTTTTTACGATCATTTTTAATGCAATATTGAAATCATTGGTTATTAGAAATATCGGTTTCGCTCTACCATTATCTTTGATAATTACCTGCCTTACTTCCCCTGTGTAATTTCTTAATTTGCATCTGCCGTCATAAGCTTCGATGATTCCATGTTTGCGACCTTCCAGATGGATCGTCTGCCAGTGCTCTTCCGGAATATCCATTACCTTGCTTATTAGGCTTTTCCCGCGCCGACGAAGTGTGAGGAATTTAATTCCGTCTTTGCTCCGGTTAAGTTTGTCCAAATTTCGGTAGCTCGTAAATTTTGAGTCAAAGATCAACATTTTCGGAGTAACGCCTCTGCCCTCTTTCCAAAAATCCACAAACTCAATAACACAGTCACTTTGCTCTGCCCGTTTTATGCCTGCATTGGTATAAGAAAGGAAGCCTGTCGAAGGGTCTTCTACAACGAGGGCCAATATGCTCTTTATTGTTTTTGAACGTGAGCCCGACCAGTTCTTTTCCAGTACACTTTCATCACCCCAATGAGGAATTGCTTTAAAATCAAGATTGAACTCCCCTTCTTCAGTGCAACTGTCGTTGAATATCCGGCTTAATTCTATCAGCAGCTTTCTATTTTCCGCCCAAGTTACTCTGTATGAATAGGAGGAAAGAGTGGCGTTTTTTGGAAGTACATTTAGCATCGCGAACATTCCTAACGCCCGATCCAAGCTCCAAGTTTCATCGTGAGAAAGACGTTCGGTTCCCAATAACTTTAAAACTAGAAATGACAGTAGCGACGATACATCACTTAGGACCGATGTGCTGGGAAATCCGCATCTCTTTATCGCATCGACGATACCCAATTGTTCAATCAGCGGCAGAAAGACTAATGGCCCAGCTCCTTTCTCTGTCGAAAAAACTTGGTCGTTTAATTCCAGAGGGCAACAAATAGGAGGAGTTAGTTTCTCAGGTAGCGTTGTAGATATTTTTTCAACCCGCGTCCTTCTTGGCAAGCGCTTGAAGCCTTCTGCCTTAAGAATCTTATCAATAGTATCTAAAGAGACGCCTTTGTCCTCTGAATCTAATATCGCCTTGATATCCAGAATCGAATGGTTTTGTTTTCTCAAAGCAACAATCTCTTCAACTACCTCCGGCTTGGTAAATCTGCTTTTTGGGCCTCGTTTTTTTTCCTGAAAGAAAGGATTGCCGCCCTCTTTGACCTGGCCTGCGAAATTGAACCTTAGCTTCTTGAAATAAGAAGGAGAAAANCTGAATCGCTGGGCGACTTCGGTAGCATTCAATTTTTCAACATAAAAGGTCCTGAGAGCCTCGTATTGTTTCTGTGAAGGAATGCTTGGATTAAGGAAATAATCTGCTGGATCCATGCATATACACTACAATATTCTGAATATAAAATCAAGCCAATATTGTTAAAACATTTCTATATTGAAATATATCTCTTTGCAGACATCGCTAAATAACTGCAACATATAGATTTAACTTTTCACCCACCAAACGCGAGTGGGATTTAATAATTTCTCTATTCTTTTATATCTGTTCTAATAGGTATTCGGGCTTTGTCTGAAATCTGGGCGCCACCATACGGTCCCACGCATGGCAAGTTTTAATTCCTTGCTATGTATGCTTTTATTTGCGGCCATATTCGCTTTCGCCATCTCGGAATTGATTTGATTATTTCATTGCAGATCAGGATCGAGTGTATGGGTGTATTAATATTCAGAATGAAAATCAGTGATTCCTTAGAAAGACCAGCCAAGCCCATACTTATTACAGTGCGTACGCCTTCAGGTATGCGCGACATCCGCTCATCTATACTCCGCGCCTCCGTGCTTCCTTGGCGATCGATCTCGCCCAAATGCTTCGCAATCTCAGAGACAAAGAGAGGGTTTCCCGAAGTTCGCTTGAGTATCTCTGATGCGAGATCTGGCGCGCTTTTCTCATTGGAAACAACTCGCAGAAAGTGGCGCACTTCGTCCTCATCCAGACCGGTTAAATGAATCCGTTCAAATAAACGCTCTCGCGTCAGCGAGCCGAGAGTCTCCTTAATGCGGCTTCTTTTTTTTAGCAACTTCCGTGTCGCAAAACATAGCTACGATAAGCAGGTGGGAGTGCTTTAATTCATATGCAATAAACTCCATCAGACGGAGCGTGGGTTCATCTGCGGTGTGTAAATCGTCCAGTATTATCATTAATGGAGATGATGCAGCGGCATCTTTGAGAAACGTTGTATACGAGTCAAGAAAACGGAATCGTGCGTGCTCGGGATCATCGAGACGGATTGGTTGCGGCAAATCCGGAAAATGTTCTTTTATGTGCGGAACCATTTCTGCAATTACCGACGCCCGGGGTCCTATATGGGTCAACACTTCCTCTGGACTGTGGGAATGGAGGTACCCGCCCGTAATCTGCACCCACGGCCAGAAAGGTGGGGCTCCCCGGCCGGAGTACGAACGGCCCCACAAAACCTCAATACCGGTTGACTCGGAGTAAGATGAGAATTCCCGGGCAAGGCGAGATTTCCCAATTCCAGACTCCCCTGAAATCACGATTAAATTTCCTTGGCCTTCACGCGCCTCATGAACCGCCTGTTTTAGGCGATTTAGCTCGATTGATCGACCAACAAATGGCGATTTCTGAGATAGATGGCCACCTTTTTTGTCTTCAGGCATACGAATCCCATTCCTTTCCCGCTTAGCTCGCACCTATACCTATTCAAGCTCCTATAAACGTTTGAAGTCAAGGCAAGTCTCGGCGCTGAAAACAACTATTACCTATTGATGAGGAATAAAATCAAAATCATTCCCTAGGTATTGGCGTTATTGCGCTCTGGGATACCCAATTCTGACGGTGTGTTGAAAATCGAAAACAGGGAATCCTCCCAGTAACCGGATTGCCGTAAACGAACCATAATTTGGTTAGAAATGATAAAACATGGAGGATCAAATGAGCACTATTGAGCTAAAATCACTGCACAAAGACATTTATTCAAACGCCACCGGAATGGCAGCAGGAATCCGTCTCGCCGCGCGACTGGTAACTTCCGGCGTACGGTATTGCCTTTCTGCTACCGCGAATCTATGGCAGATGCCGGACATTGAAAAAGCCGATGCCTATGAGACCGCTACATCTATCGTTGCGTCCTTGAACACCACCGGACAGTGCAATTAGACTGACGCCGATGCCGACGCTAGCGAATACGGCAAATGGCCGGTATCCTCGGCGACCTAGTCGTAGTTACGAATGAAGAGGGCAGCGACGAGCAGCCAGACGGATCTAGGGTTCTTGTTCTCACATCAGTTCCTTAAGCGCGGCTCAATGCCTGTCGCACCGCCTCGACGACCCGATCGGGTGCGTCCTGGTGGAGGTGATGGCCGCTCTCCGGAACCAGCACAAACCTGCCGCCCACTGACTTTTGGGCCACGCCGCGGCTCTGTTCGATCCAGAACCGCTGAAAGGCGTCGGCCTGCTCGCCGAAATCGGGATTGGGCCTTCCGGCAGCCAGCACGACCAGTGGCGTGTCGCCGAACGACTCGACGGCAATCGCCTGTTCCGCGCTCTCGGACACAAACATCTGCAACTCGGACGCAACCGCGGCCAGGTAGCGGGACTGGGCTTTGGCTTGCGGATCTGTGGCATTTGCCGTCTGCTCGGCCGCTGCGGCCAACTCAGCCGCCTGCCCCGAGAGCATTTGGTGCAGACCGGGAAACGCCGGCTCCGCACCACCCCGCGGCGCTCGGACAAAATCGATCGGCGGCGGATCGACCAGCACCAGCCCTGCAACGAGGTCCGGGTAGTTCCCGGCGAAAACCTGCGCGTTCATCCCGCCTAGCGAGTGCCCCACCAGAAGGTATGGGCCCTTGACGCGGGCTTTTTCCAAGAGCAGCTTGAGCTCTGTTGCGGCCTGTCGGCTGTGACGGGGCGCCGGCCCCGGCTCGCTGCGGCCATAGCCAGCCCGGTCATAGGTACACACGCGGGCGTCAGCGGCCAGTTGGTCCTGGATGAGGTGCCACTAGGCCGCGACGTCCCCATGCCCAGTGTCGATCACGATCGTAGGCGCGCCACGGCCCACGCAGCGGATGTGCAGGCTGTGGGTGCCTATGTCGACTAGTTGATCCATCTCTGAGCCTCACATTTGGCGAGTGGCGGATTCGCGCGTCTTATTGGTGGGCAATCCTTCTGCGCGCAGTGTACTCAGACCTCAGCAAATCTACATTTTGCTCCCAACTTGAATGCTCTGAAAAAACGCGTTCTCTGCGATAATTGAGCAAAAAAAAACCACCAGCTAAGATAGAGACACCACAACTTCTCCTAGCTGGAGGCAAAGACTATCGATACGCAACAACCGCTTTTGGTACCTGTCAAGGGTTCGCCTGATTTTCTTTTATACGTCAGTCCTCAAAATCCAGAAGAGCTTTTAGTTTTTTTAGGTATGGCACTACTAGAACGAGTCCCGCATGTGAGAAACCACATTGCTTTTGAGATGCTGCCGGCTCGGCTATACAATGCCGGGGTGAGCAAGGTCATGATGCCCGAGGTAACCCGTAGGCCTAATTCTGTAGCTCTGTTACGAATTTTCTGGGCGGCGAGTACGGACTGTTCAGGATCGTTCTCGTGTGTAATTGGCGCGTCGAATACGGCAAGCACGCCGTCGCCAAGGAATCGGTAGATCGAAAAGAAATGTTCGTTCAACCGACAGATTGCTTTTAGCTGATAAGTAAGCATAATGGTAATGTGATATGCTGCGGACCGAAACAGCCCAACATCATTGTTATACTGGCCGACGACATGGGCTATGGTGATCTCAGCTGCTACAACCGGGAATCGAGGATACAAACACCCAACATGGACAGCCTCGCGCGAGAGGGGGTTAGCTTCACCGACGCTCACTCGGCGACGGCGTGCTCCACGCCGTCGCGCTATGGGTTGTTAACGGGACGCTACTGCTGGCGTACGCCGCTGCAGCAACTCACGTTTTTCAATTACGAGAGGCCGTTGATCGAGCCGGACCGGCTCACCCTCGCGTCTCTGCTAAAACGACACGGGTACGCCACCGCGTGTTTCGGCAAGTGGCATGTCGGACTCAATTATCAGGTCAAGCCGGGCGCGAAGGTCAACTTAGACTCGCCCTGGCCTTGGTATAACGGACCGTTGCCCGATCGCGCGGTCAGCGAGAGCATCGATTTCTCCAAGCCTGTCACAGGGGGGCCTTTGGAGTTGGGGTTCGACACAGCTTTCTACACCTCCGGGTGTTCCACCGATCAGGAGCCGTTCTGCTTTATCGATGGAGACCGCTGTCTGGACATGGAGGGAGCGGTCTACCGCAATCCCGCTGGGAGCTGGCGTTCAGGCATGACGGCTCCCGGCTGGGTAAACGAGACCGTCGACATCGAGTTTACGCGCAGGGCGGTCCGGTACATTCAGGATCGACACACGACCGATCCCGAGAACCCCTTTTTTCTGTACCTTGCCCTCTCATCACCGCATTCACCTCACCTCTCCCCGGAGATGGTGCGGGGCGAGAGCGACGCCGGAGCACGCGGGGACCTGGTTTGTCTGGTGGACTGGAGTGTTGGCGAGATCGCGCAGACGCTTGACCGCTTCGACTTGCGTGAGGATACGCTCCTCATAGTCACTAGCGACAACGGCCCGCTTATCGGGAGCCAGGACCCGGATCCCCCAGAAAAAAAGGTGGGCGTAACGAACGGTCACCTGTCAGCGGGAAACTACAGAGGCTACAAAGCCATGATCTATGAAGGCGGTCATCGGGAGCCGCTCATTGCCCGCTGGCCCCGGAGAATTAAGGCCGGGACAAAAACCAATGAGCTCGTTTGCCTGACGGACTTTATGGCGACGGTTGCAGCTCTGGTTGGGACCGAGCTGCCGGAAGATGCCGGAGAGGACAGCGTCAACATCCTCCCCTCCTTCCTGGGGGAGAAGCGCGGGAGGCCCCTGCGCGATTCCATTATCCACCAGTCCAACCACGGTGTGTACTCCCTACGTCGCGACCGCTGGAAGATGATCTTCCAGACGAAAGGGAACGGTAGAGCAGCAGGACCGGAGCCCGGTTCGGACGGCCAATTGTACGACATGGCCGATGACCCGTACGAAACCAGAGATCTGTGGGACGAGAAACCCCGTATCGTGGAGGAGCTCTGCGATCTCCTGGCCAAGCAAAGGGGTGCGGACCGCAGCACCTAAAAAATCCGCGAACTAGCGCTCGTCCGATGTTCAAAGGTTTGGCGCAACGAGTCGGTTACGAAGGCCACCGAGCGCCCACGGGCGGGTATCGGGAGGAATGCCACTGGAGAACGGCATAGGCTTTACGAGTGACGGGTGCTGTGTTTGAGCCGTCGGTCACAGCGTCCCCGGGGAGAGAAAGCAAATGCACAAATTGGGCCAACTGTCGGCTACCCTCGGAAAGAGCGTTTCAGCAGGAGAGACAGGTACATGGGAGTTCCACTACGAGGCGGGGCCGGCGGGGATCGCAATCGGCGGGTCGTTGCGAATCTGGTCGCCCCAAAACCACGCCTATCGATTGCGTTACTACACCTGGAACTTCGGGCAGATAAGCGTCGATACCCGCTCCCAATCCAGGCTGACGGCCTCAATTGCCAACCCCGGCGACACGGCCGTTCCCCACATACTTTTATCTGTGGCAGGAAGCCCCCTGAGAGAGCACGAAACAGCAACCGTAATCATAGGTGATACTTTGGCCGGAGCCGAAGGGGCTCGCGCCCAGATAACTGCGGCCCGAGAAGTGCGGTTCAAGGCCGAGGTCGACTCCGACGGCAGCGGAGTGTGGATTGGGCTACCCGAGTGCCCAACGGTCAAGGTCCTGGCGTCCGAGGCCTCCCACTTCGACATTGCGATCCCAGCGGCCATCAACTCCAAGCGCAATCAGGCCCTCATCACTGCTAAAGATGAGTTCGACAACGTCTGCGGGCATTTCAACAGCCGTTCAGTCCAGGTCGAAACGCAGCCGCCGTGTCCGAGTGTCCCTTCGATTGTCCATGTCAGAAGTGGGAACGGCAGGATACTTCTCCCTGCCGCCGCTGAAGGTAGATTCAGAATCATCGCCAGAGACCGTGCAAATGGTTTGGAAGGTGCGAGCAACTATTCGCAACGCGATTTTCTGAGCGACTTCAACATCTATTTCGGCGACATGCACGCTCAATCCGGGTTTCACTTCAGGGAACCTGAATTCGGCACGACCAACGATCTGATTCAATACGCCCGCAACGTGCAGGGCCTGGATTTCATCGGCAGCGGCGATTTTGTAACAAGTTTCTATGGTGAAGGGCGCGGGCTTCAGTGGTGGGAGCTCAAGAAGAAGCACGTCAAACACAACAATCTTCCCGGTGAATTTGTAACTATCCTAGGGTACGAGTGGCCCTCTCCCTATTACGGACACAGAAACGTGTTCTTTCCGGGTGACGACGCACCGTTGTACAGGTTTGGTGCGGCGGATCCGCAGGAACGTCTCTGGTGGTACGTAGACACGCAGCGTGGACGCGACACTCCACCCGACCTCTGGCGGTTTCTCGAAGGCACCGGGGCCGTTACAATTCCTCACCACCCCAATGCGGATTCGGATCGGTCCGCAGGGGAAATTCACCCGGAGCGGCGAATCAAAGCTTGGCATGCTCCTCTGTGGGATTATGAGCCTGACAACGAGATGGAGCCGCTGATCGAGATTTACCAAGGCCGCGGCTCCTTCGAAACCGACGACTTGAGCCATTGGGTAAAGCTAGGGGGGTTCGGGCGATCTGTTCAGGATTGGCTGGCTCGCGGGTGCAGGCTAGGTTTTGTCGGGGGAAGCGACGACCATCTGGTCCGAACATCGCCGGCCGTCATTTTTCCGGATACTCTGAAATTAAGGGGCGGTTTGACCGGAGTTTTGGCAAAGGAACTGACCCGGGATGCCATCTTCGAGGCGCTTAGGAACCGTCGAACTTTCACGACCAATGGACTCCGAATGATGCTGGATTTCTCGGTGGACGGGGAATCCATGGGCGGCACACGGTCGCTTTGGGACGCGTCGATGCCAAGACGGGTGTTTTGCAAAGCTGTCGGTACAGATGTTGTCGAAAGCATAGAGCTCATCAAGAACGGCAAGGTCATCCACACTCATTACGGGGCCGATGTTTACGAAACGATGGTCTACACGGATAAGAGTCTCGCACGTTCCGGAGACTACTACTACGCGAGAGTGATTCAGGCAAACGACGGCATAGCCTGGGCCAGCCCGGTCTGGCTGGAGGTCAAAGAGGGCAAAAGAGCAATGTTTGGCTGACCGGGCAACTACTCCCGATTACAATTGGCCGCTATATCGCTTAGTTTAAATGGATTTTGCGGGGTGTGGACAACGAACAGTGGGAGCGGCCAATGACTTTGCAGTTCGCTCGCCCACGAAGGAGAACATGATGAACCCTTTTACCGACCGACTGAGGCTGATGCACATCGATCTCCACTGCCCGGAGTTCTGGGCGGAAGCTTTGACGAAATTCGACGTGCATGAAATGCTGGCGCTCCTGGAAGGCGCGGGGGCCAACGCCGCGGGGTTCCCGGCGGTATGCTCCTACGGAAACGCCTACTACCCGACTCGTATCGGGCATCCCCACCGTGGACTTAGCGGAGACCCGCTTGGGGAGTTCATCGAGGGTTCCCACAAGCGCCGGATCAAAGTCTACGGTTACATCAACGCGGTGCTCAACTACAACGCGGGCCGGGAGAACCCCGACTGGACCATGAAAGACAGCGCAGGGAACCCAATTTACGTGGGCCGGATCCCGCCGGTGCCCGGGCTCTTTTTATGCCCCAACAGCCCGTACCGCGACGAGTACTTTTACCCCATCCTGCGAGAAATCATTGCGGGGTACCCCGTCGATGGGATGTTTCTGGATCGCGGTTCGATAAGCGCCTTCGGCGAGGGTTTCTTGTGCTATTGCCGCTACTGCCGCGAGGGGTTCCGGGCCGAGTTTGGGGTGGACCCGCCGGTTTCGGCGGCGGAGCCTTTCTGGCGTGAGTTCGTTGGCTGGAGACAAGGCGTAGTGGGCGAGTTTCTGTTCGGGGCCAGGCGAGTTATTCGGGGCATCAGGCCAGATGCGGCAGTCATCTTCAACGGCGGGTTTGATGTTCTGCTCGAGCCCACCGCCGAACCGGGCAGGCTGCCGGATATGATGCACTTCGACTGCGGCACTCACCCGCTGGTCCTGGGGCTTAGGGCCCGATACTGGTCGGGCTTCGGTGTACCCTACATGGTTCATATCACACGCTGGCACGACTACTGGCAGGACTGGGGAACTCTGAAGTCGGCAGACTGCCTCAGCCAGGAAGCGTCCGTACTGCTGGCAGGCGGTGGCATTCCATCGCTGGCCGACCACCCTTATCCCGACGGATCCCTCAGCCCCGCCGTATACGAAACAGCGAAGATGGTTTTCGACTTTGTGAGGGAGCGGGAGGCGTACTGTGTCGGCACGGAGAGCGTGCCTCACCTAGCGGTGCTGCGCAGCGCTGCCACCTACGGCGCGGCTTTGGCACGCGCCGGCGACCCAAAGGCGTTGTCCCAGTCCATAAGGCCCGGGGAGATTGAAGGGAACACGGAGGTTGTTTTTCACCACACCAAGACCGTCCAGGGAGCCCACAAGTGCCTCGCGCAGGCGGGGGTCCACTTCGACCTTTTAAACGAGAAATTCCTTCTGCCGCGGATCGCGGATTACGGCATTGTCCTGCTACCCAACCAAGCGGCGCTGGATCGAGACACTGTGGATGCCCTGCTGGGGTACGTCAGGGCCGGCGGTTCGATCGTGGCCACGGGCGTGACTTCGCTCATGGATGCGTCCGGACAGTCCCTCGGGAACTTCGCCCTTGCAGAGGCCTTTGGAGTTGGATACCGGGGTCGTTCGTGCTACCCAAACGGTTTTCTCGATCTTCGAAGCTTGCAGCTTGCCGAGGGCCTGCCCAACCTGCTTGTGGGCGTCAAAAAGGTTTTCTCCGAGGTTGAGCTCTGCGGAGCCGAGGAGCTCGCGCGTCTCATTGTGCCTCCCAATGCGCCATCGCCGGCGCGCTTTTTCCATTCAGGAGTTCCGCCCCAAAAGGACTCCGGATTTCCCGCGGTGACGCTGAATCGTTACGGGAAAGGAATCGCCGTCTACGTGGCCGCGCCGGTTTTCGCCGATTACTGGGACACCAACTTCCCCGACCTCCGTAGGCTGATAAAAAACATGCTCCGCCTGGCAGCCGGCGGGCGCTTGCCCCTTGAGCTCGACGGGCCTTCCCAGGTGGAGGCCACGGTTAGGCAAAGCGGTGGCAGGACTCTCGTTCATCTAGTCAACAACTACGAAGAACCCCGCCTTTCCGGGCCCAGAGCCGTCGAGACGGTATTACCTGTGCACGGCATTTCGTTCAGTCTGCAATTAAGAGAGAAACCGACACGGGTGACCATCATCCCGGGCGGGCAGGATGTCGCTTGGGACTGGCAGCAGAGCGAAATAAACATCCGAATAGAGAAGCTGGCTATTCACTCGATAATCGTCGTCGAGTAGATCGTACCCGTGAGCCATGCATAGTAACGCCAGTGCAGGTACTGTCGTCAGCGTGGAACGTGTGACCGGTGAATCGTGCGACGGACATGAGCCGGAACAGGTTCTTCCGCCGATAACCGTGCTTCCTGAAGATGCAGCAGAATATGCCGAGTTGAAAGTATCAGTAAATGAGTATATGAAGGAAAGCGTCGCCCGCTTTATTATCGGTGAAATGGACGTAGATAATGATTGGGCCGACAGTTCGTAGCAAATCCTTGGCTACGCCATAGGTAAACACATGTCTACAAGACCAAACATCGTCTTTGTCCTCACCGACGACATGAGCTGGGGCGACCTCGGCTGCGGCGGTAACCATGTTATTTCAACGCCGAATATTGACTCTTTCTATGACGAGAGCGTGCGTTTTACCAACTACCACGTCGGCCCTACGTGCTCTCCTACGCGAGCCGGCCTGATGTCAGGCCATTACTGCAACTCCACCGGCGTGTGGCACACGATAGGAGGCAGGTCGTTGATGCACCCGGATGAATGGACGTTGCCTCAGGCGCTTAAGGAATCCGGCTACGCCACGGGGATGTTCGGTAAATGGCACCTCGGGGACAGCACGCCGTACAGGCCGCACGAGCGGGGATTCGACACAGCCATCTATCACGGAGGTGGAGCCATTGGCAACATACCCGATGGATGGGGAAACGACTATTGGAACGACCTGTACTATGTAAACGGCGTTGAGCAGCGATTTGAAGGGTACTGCACCGATGTCTGGTTCGCCGAGGCTATCAGTTGGATCGAAGAGCACAAGGAAGAACCTTTCTTCTGCTACATCCCCACGAATGCGCCCCACGGCCCGTTCCACGTTGAGCCTTCGTATTCAGAACCATACAGGGATAGAACTCCTCACATAAACCGCGCAGAGTTCTACGGCATGATTACCAACATCGACGAGAACTTCGGACGCCTTCGACAGCTGCTCAGCAGGCTTGGTTTGGAGGATAACACAATCCTCATTTTTATGACCGACAATGGATCTGCTGGAGGTGTCGATCTAGATCCCGACGGATTTGCGGAGAACGGATTTAATGGCGGCTTGCGGGGCAAAAAAAACTCAGAATACGACGGTGGTCACCGTGTTCCGTTTTTTATGCGTTTTCCAAATCTCGATAGAGGAACACTGACCGGTGGAGTGGATATAAACACACTATGCGCCAATATCGATGTTATGCCGACGCTTCTCGCACTGTGCGGGGCGGACATTCCCTCGGGTTTCTCGTTTCACGGAACCAGCCTCCTGCCGCTTCTTGCCGGCTCCAGTGAACATGCGTTGCGGTCCTGGAGCGACCGTGCGCTTGTAACCGACAGCCAGCGGGTTGCCTATCCGATCAAGTGGAGGAAGAGCGCTGTCATGAAAGGCGAGTGGCGGCTGGTAAACGGGCGCGAGTTGTACGACTTGGAAACCGACAGACAACAGCGAAACGACGTCGCCGCTGCCAACCCGGATCTGGTCGAGGAACTGCGAAACGAATACCACAGGTGGTGGGAGATCTGCTCCGCTCAATACGATCGCATCTGCGCAATGGATATCGGCGGAAGCGAACCCGAGACCGTACTGACGACCCACGACCTGCGCAATGAATCCTGTGCCACCGCGTGGCTGCAGATGCATGTCCGGCAGGCAAAGGAGGTTCGCGGCTTCTGGGAATTAGATGTTAAGAAAAGTGGATCCTATACCGTCGAATTGCGGCGCTGGCCGCGGGGCACGACGCATGCGATCTGTGCGGGTATCGACGGAGATGATGTAGAGTGGCGAAAGGATGTGATTCACGAAAGGACCCAAATGTATACCGGCGGGGATCCTGTACGCGTCCACACCGCCGTGCTCAAGATCGCCGATGTAGAAGAATCTCGAGCAGTAGGCTCTGACGACACAGAAGTGGTTTTTACGATCGAATTGCCGGCAGGTTTGGCCCGCCTCCAGGCCTGGTTTATGGGAGAGCCGGGAGGAATGGCTTTTTCGCCTTACTACATTTACATACAAAAAGAAAACGAATAGGAGTCCGCGATGCATCGCAAGCCGAATATCATAATCTTTTACACCGACGATCAGGGAACGATGGATGCCAATTGCTACGGAGCCAAGGACCTGCATACACCGGCCATAGACTCGCTGGCCGAAAGGGGGGTCAGGTTCACTCGTGCCTATGCCCATACCGTGTGCTGTCCGTCGCGATCGGCCTTGCTAACGGGGCGGTATCCCCAGAGAAGCGGTGTAAACGAGTGGACCGATAACCATCCCAGGATTGGCAACAAAATATGCATGCGCCTCGATGAGCCTACGATTGCCAGGGAACTTAAGAAGGTGGGCTACAAAACAGCACTCTTCGGCAAGTGGCATTTAGGTGCGGATCTGAATCATTGCCCCACCGAATTTGGCTTTGACGAATTCTTCGGTCATCGGGGCGGATTTATTGACAACTACCGCCACCAGTTTCTGCACTGTCGTCCTTCGGGGCCGCCTTTTCACGATCTTTGGCGAGACAAGGAGGAGGTGTTTGAGGACGGTTCTTACTTCCCCGATCTTGTTGTGAGAGAAGTCTCGAGATTTCTGGATGTGCATGATGCCAGGGATCCTTTTTTCCTCTACCTGCCTTTTAATCTACCTCACTACCCGTACCAGCCGGATGAAAGGTTCATCGATATATATAAGGACTTGCCCTATCCGCGCAGCGTATACGCACCGATGGTAACTACCGTTGACGATAGGATCGGGCAGGTGCTCGCGATGCTCGACGACAAAGGCTTACGTGAGAACACGTTGATTATCTACATGGGTGACAACGGCCATTCGACGGAAAGCTACAATAATTGGGGAGTGGAATACGGCGCTCACGGAGGAGGCGGATACACCGGTGAGTGGACCGGACATAAAAGCACCTTCTACGAAGGGGGCATCCGTGTGCCGGCGATCATAAGCTTGCCCGGAGTGATACCGGAGGGAGAAACACGGGATCAGACCATCGTAAACATGGATTATTTCTTGACTATTCTTGAGCTTCTCGGTCTTGAAATGCCCGCAAAAAGCCTTGACGGAAAAAGCCTAAGGCCGCTTCTGGATAATGCCGATGAAGAGTCGCCACACGGGATCCTGAATTTCCAGTGGCAACAGTCCTGGTGCGTGATCGATGACGACTGGAAACTCATATGCAATAGGGAAGGACGGCAAGAGCTGGTATGCCTGTCGGATGATAAGCCTGAACTCCTTGACCACATAAGAGCGGAGCCGGAGAGGCTTGAGTATCTGACTGAGCAGCATCGAACGTGGGCTAAGGACGTCTTCGGTTGAGGTAAACCGGAATACTGATCCGGGCTTTCACCCATCGGATGAAACATATAATTGGCTACTAGCTCATTTCTGAGTAGGCATGTCCCCCCTTGTCGCTACAAGTATTTCCACATACTTGTACCTTATAACGCAGGTTTGACACTTCATCAAGTTAACTTCTTTCCCAGCCACGAGTTAGAAACGCGATTCCGCTCGCGATGTATCTACAACGGTTCTCTGGCCGCCAATTCGAGTTTTTATTTCGGCCGGTGCGCTAATTCAGGTACTCCGCGCCAAGGTCCAGCTCCAGCTGCCTGTCATCTCCTCCTTGCCTCCAAGAGCGAAATGAGAGCTTCTCCGGGCGCATCGCATTTTTCACGCCCAAGACGCTCAGCACTTTCTTCACGTTCGCATCTATCTTTGTGGAAATGTAGGTGGTCGCCACCGACCCTTCGCCTGAGGTCTTGAACTGCAGCGGGATCAACCTCACACCGTCCAACTCCTCGTGGAGCGTCATCATCGACAGCGGCTCTTCTCCGGTTCTCTCGCCCTGCCTAATCCATTCCTTGTTTCCGTCATACGCTTGTGGGTAGAGTCCTCTGAGCTTTTTCTCTGTTATTGTCTCTACCAATAGAGAGAAATAAATTATCATGACGTGTCCCCGGATTCGTCTGTCTTTGCGTACATGCATCGGTCTCATGTCAAGCAAATGTTTGACAACGTCAAATGCACGCTCTACTTTCTGTAGCGACTTATACCACCCTCGGATCTCTTCGGGGTCTATTTTTTTTGAAACTTCAGTCTGGATGAAATACCGGCCGTCGAGCTGTTCTTCTTTCTCGATCGCTTCGGGCATCTCCTGTATCGATACTTTATATTCTTCACCAACATCGCTCACTTTTTCTATCTCCAGTTTATAGAATTTTGTTATGTGTTTGCGATAGAGAAATGAGGTGAGTTTATCATTGACCTTCTTTACGTTTTCTAAATCTCCGGTAACATTGCTGCCGTTCACCAGCTCTTGGAACAGTGCTCTGTTTCTCTCCCGCGTCGCTTCAGTTCTTTTTGCTACCTCAGGATTATAACAAGCTACAATTCGAACATTCTCATCGTGCTTTTTCTGCAATTTCTCACTCAAATCTTCATGTCCGAACTCCTGGATGAGCTCATCAGGTTTTTCCAAAACTTTGGGTAGAAGATGATCCACAAGTTTTCTGTTGCGTTTCTGCAGACCCAATATATAATCGTATTCATGGCCCTTAA
>NZCE01000010.1 GCA_002688185.1 Spirochaetales bacterium | reverse complement strand
GCGCCCTCCCATGGGAGAGTATCTTCTATGGTTTGTCAGTCTTTGAAAACCGGGAATTATAATTGTCGCTGGTTGGGAATTCTAATTGTCGTTAATCACTCAAAGAGCGGCGGTTTGATTTTTAGTACCAATTGCCTCTGGCTCCTCGGCCTTAGGGAGGCGGCGTCAAAGCGAGCTATTGAAGCAATGTGTTGGATGAGAAAAATATCGAGTCCGTTCAACTCGTGCATGTCTCTCTATTATCTATCGATGCATGATTGCTTCTGCGGCAGCTATCAAGGTGCAATGGAGAAAGCTGCCGAGGCAAAAAGCCTGTCGGTAGAGCATAACTTTTCAATGTTCGAAGGATGGGGATCAATTATACACGGATGGTCCCGAGCAAAGGCCGGCAACTTTCTCGGGGGTATNGATGAAATACGCGGGGNGCNGTCNATTCTNCANGCNNACGGCNCCGCNGNCNACACNTGCTTTGNGANNGGGCTCCTGGCCGAAGCCCTTNTNGATAACNGNGAGTTTGAAGANGCTTTNACCNTNCTGGATCAGAGCNTAGAGATCTCNANCAAAACAGGCGAAAACTTNTGGAGNGCCGAGCTATNTCGACTGAAAGGCGAGGCACTGATCCTGTCCGGGGCCGGCGATGATAAAGTGGNGGAANAATGCTTTGAAAAAGCCCTCGGAATTGCCNGCAAACAACACGCACTGTCTCTAGAGCTCAGGGCCGCGCTGAGTCTCGGACAACTCCTCGCCGACCGTGGCAGAGGCCCGGATGCGGGCGCATTGTTGGGTGAAGTTTATGGTAGATTCACCGAGGGCTTCGACACTCCGGATCTTCTGCGGGCCAAAGCATTTCTTGATGTGTGCAATAGCACGTAAGCCCGAGAACATCGCCCCGGCGCATGATCTCAACGCGACGACCATACGATCAGCGCCGGAGCGGGGATTGTCGGTGGGTTACTCGTCTTTTTTGGCAAGCACCTCCTGCAAGGCGCCGGCGATCAAATCGTTTTTTCCCTTCTCAACGGCGTTTGGATGTATGGCGGATATCGGCTCATGCCGTCCCTCCGTTCCTGTAATAACCGACAGCTTCTGCACCGGGAAAAACTTCAGTGTTTCAGCGAATGGTTCTATTATTCGCGCGAAATTCTCGATTATGTATGTCTTGTTTCCAGCCGTCCCGCCGGCCTTGATAATTTCCAAGGTTTGCTCGAGCTGATCTATCTCCGCGTTTGCCTTCTCCCTGAATAGCGACGCCTGTGCTTTTGCTTCAGAGATCATCTTGTCTTTCTGTGCAAGTGCCGGCGTGGCTATATCCGCCTCAAATTTTTTCTCGAGCATTTCACTGAGCTGCTTCTGCGCTTCAATCTCAGCTTTCAGACCGGCTACCCGGGCTCGACCATTTTCCTCGGCTTGCTTCACTCCAACAACTCTCCTCTGGTTCTCCTCCTGAACATTCACGCGGGTTTCGGCTTCAAGATTTGCGTAATCATTTTCCAGTCGACGGACCTCTACCTCGGCGCGCCTGCCTTCCTCTTGCTCCACAGCGGCTGCCTTGGCATCCGCCTGGGCAACCCTGGCCTTTGTCTGAGCATTTGCCGACTGAACGCGTTTTAATAGGGCAATATAGAGATCGGGCTCGTCCACTCCATCCAATCGATGATCGTCCACATCGGCAATATTCATGGTGGTTATTTCCAATCCGATATTTTCCAGATCACTTTTGCAGACGTTAATCATTCTTGCCACTAGGGCATCCTTATCCTTCATTACCTGCTCAGGGGTGATGGAGCCGATGGAGTCTCGCAGATGCCCTTCAATGATGTCGCTCGCAACCTTGCGGAGCCGTTCGCCGTCGCTTGCCAGAGAGATAATTCGCGTGGCAGCACGTGTTCTGCCGGCGACGTTTGAAGCTATGGCGAAACTCACGGTGGCCTTTACGTTTAGCGGCACAACCCCCGAGGCGATGGCCGACTCAACTGGTACCTCGATTGTATGAGGCGTAAGATCCAGTTTTGCAAATCGATTCAGCAGCGGAATAATAAAAACACGCCCTCCGCTTATGGCGCGGAAGCCTTTCTCTGATCCTTTGCCGGACACCACTCCTAACTCATTTCCACCCACAATCTTCATTTTTGTAATAAGTTGCAGCAGCACTGCAAAGATAATCAGCCCGAGTAGTACGGTGATAAATAGAATCATTGACCTGCCTCCTTTTCCGAGACAAAGCTCTTTACGTCGATGCCGAGGGCGTTATAGAAATGCCTGAGAAAATCTCCGAACGCCGCCGGCCCTCTGTTGACGGCTCCGTTAAAACCCGATTCATCGTCCATAATAACGAGGGAATCCACATTAAGGCCTTTTGCGTGTTCGCGAAAAGCATCAAAAAGGTGAGGCAGTTGCTGTTGGATAAACAGCACGACTTGTCCGGCCTTTTCCGAATCTTTCAGTATTTTAACCTTTCGATCGAGGATCTGATTACGCGTTTGTTCTTCAATAGACACCGCGTCGCGCTGACCTTCAGCGATAATTTGGGTAGCTTTTTCCTGGGCATGCACCTCGAGAGTGACCCCGGTTTTATTCTTCAGATTCTGTAGCTCAACGAGCTGCTCCTGCACCAGACGTTCGGCTCGGTTCGTTGCCTCATCAATTGAGCTGTCCGCCTCGAGCTTTGCCTTTTCGATCATACCTTGGCTTTCCCGTCGGTACACCTCCAATTTCTCCCGCGAGGCGATGATCTGCTCGTTGGCCCTGTTGTTCGCCACCTTTACACGACGCTCAGAGTCCGACTCGGTCTGCTCAGCTCTGGCCCTCAAGCGCGCTTCTTCTATCTCAACCTGCTGCCTTTTTTGAGCCAACGTCTTCTGTGCGAGATTTGCGATGTAATTTGATGTATCCCAGATTTTTTGTAGAGAAACCGAAACTACTTTCATCCCAAAGCTCGAGAGATCGCTGTTGATGTCGTTCAAGAGCTCAGCCCGAAATTGGGCACGATCTCCTTGGCCGCCATCACGCTGCACTGAATCGTCCTCCTCTTCCTCTTTCCAGCTTTCCTCCATTCCTATTGCCTGGAGCGGTGTCGCTTTATTGAGTGCACCCCTGAAGTTCCCTATGAGGGTTTGCTGCACTTGAGCATGTATCTGCTCCCTGTCTTTGCCCATCAGTCGCTCTACGGCAGAATAGAGCATACCCTCATCATCATCGTCGATGCAGACGCAGGCGGTAGCGTCGGCGCCTACGGTGATGCCGTTCGCCGAGTTGACGCCCTCTACTCGAACATTTATCGGCAGAACTCCCAAATCAAGATTGCTCACCGATTGCAGGTAGGGAACTTTCACAGTGCGTCCCCGTTCAACGCTAAATCCAAAAGTCTTGCCGTCCTTTTCCTTTTTTCTTCCGGTAACTACCAGGATTTTGTCCGGCAATTCCGCCTTGATGATCCCTTTGAGAATTGCCAGAAGTATGAAAAAACCAACAACTCCGAGCAATCCTCCGATAACCCCGCCGGGCGATGCCAGCGCCGCATTTAAAAACTCCATCTTATCCTCCTGTCTTTGGTAATTGTCGTGCTCCTATTCCTCTTCCACATATACACAATCATCGGCAACGTCTACGATCCGTATGGGCTTCCCTATTGATATCTCCGCTTCATCAGACTTCGCTCTGGCAAAACGATCCACGTAAGCGCCGCCAACGGTGGTTCTAATTTTGCCCATCTGGCCCTTGCCGATGGAAACAGTGACCACGCCCTTCTCCAAAATGAGATCCTCATTCTTAATGTCCGAGGATAAATCTTTACGCATGAACGATCTCAGCATTCTGGTGCCAACCATAACCACCATACCTATCGGCACGCTCCATGCAAGAGTGACTCCCCGCGAGTCATATTGGGTCAGCGCAAATAAACCTACGGGTCCGAATCCTAAGCTAAAATATACGGCGCTCCTCAGCACGGTCATTATTCTGAGGATAGTGCTGCGGTGTTGCCCTCGATCATGACCGGCAAGTGATCCTCGGGTACCTTCGGCGCCTCCATCGTCGGCAGAATCGTCAACGCCGTCTGCCTCCGAGTCAGTGGATGCATCGGCGTTAGAAACATAGTCCATTTCAGAGTCCCCATCGCCATCCGCCTCCGCATCGCCGGTATTATCACCTGTGAGATTTGAGAATGCTCCGATAAGATCGGCAATGGTGATGCCGACCCCGAAAATAGTGGCGCCGATGTAGAGGGGTACTAGCCAAGTCATGGTTAACTCCCTTTCGGTAGGCTTCGCGGGATATATTATCTCTCATTCCGATAGTATGTTATACAGGCCTGTCATAGCAATATTCACAAAGTGGTCCAAAGGTTGACATAATTCAACTAATGTACCATATTCATGTTGTACTANTAGTCTGGTACATAAGAACGGGAGANTAAAATGGGATTAANGTTTTTGGGACTTGTATTGGCTGCATACGGTATTTTTTGCCTGGTGGTCGGTTTATTCAAAGCGCCGGCGGCAGTTTGGGATATGGGGAAGATCCAGAGCTTTAGAAAGGTCCTCAAGGATGTAGGTACGCAGATTTTTCTGAGCGTCTGGGGAGCCGTAGGGTTGGGATTTGGGATTTACCTCCTCGCGCGCTGATCGCGCGGAAAGGCCCCGAAACTCCGCCTACGCGCTGCCGCCGGTGTCAATTCACCGGATACCACCCGTGTGAATCCACATAATCGGTAATCCATTTGACTCGGGTTATGTCGGAGTCCGGCATCACGTTGTCGGCGACTCCGAGTATGACCGCGTCGCCTTTTCCGATAGCTTTGAAGGTGCTCTTTACGTTGGTGGTAAAGGATTCAAACGGATAGCTCGGGGCGAGAATTGCGGAAGGAATTCCTCCCCAGAGAATCATGCGTGTACCCCACACCTGCCGCGCTTTCTCGATGGTCATGGGAACCATCGGTGCGGTAACAAAGCATTCCAGCATATCCCACCCGGCGTCCTCCAGCAGCTTGGCAATTTGTGATGTATCATTGTCCGCGTGCATCGCCACGCGTTTGCCTTTGTTGTGGAGTAGTGGGAAAAGCTCCCTGCAATACGGAATGATATACTTTTCAAAAAACTGAGGCGGGGTAAATTGTGATGACAGATGAACGCCCGCAAGCAATAACTTGGCCGGAGACTCCAAAGCGATGGGCCACATACGATCTTTTTGTACTTCTTGCATGGTGCGCAGTAAATGATCCACCTCATCCGGATAATCCGCAATCTGGTAAAAGGCATCATTGTATCCGGCGAGTTTCTGCACGAACTCGTGGAATGGAACATCCCCTATGGCGACCATGGGAAATCCGTCGGCGCCGATCTTCTCGTCATATGCTAAAAATGTATCAAAAGACGCATCCCAATTGGTGTGCTCTACGACATATTCCCAAACACGGTAGTCCGACGGCCCTTTGAGCAGCTCCTCCTCGACTCGACCGGGAAGCCCCATGCGCTTCAGCTCATCGGAAATGCGCTGGACCGTGCGCACGGAACCGACGGGGGTACGATACTCAGTCGTTTCGGTGTCTCCCTCTTGCGTGCGTACCACATCAATGCCGTCATATTTGATTTTGAAAATTGAACCTCCGCGGGCAGCAGTGGCGCCAAATAGATCGTCTTCAAGCTGTCTCAGCGAAAAATCCTTCCATCGGTCCGGCAAGTCTCCCGCCAGCTGTCGTGCCCGGTACCAAAGCTCAATACGCGGAATCCACGGTATTCTATCTGGCGCCTTTCCATCGAGGATAGCGGTCATTCTCTCTCTCGTTGTCATAGTGATTTGCTCCAATCAAAGGCTACGGCGTTGAGGATTCATACGTACCGATGGTAACTGATTCATGTTTCTGTGTGAAGCGTCCGTTCCGTGGGTATTATGCTGGAATATCGAGGCATAAGAACGGTAATATACCGCATGAGTACTCGAGAAAACGACCCCAGGGAAAAGACCATTGCAGTCACAGAGGCTGAGGCCGCCCTCGCCGAATCCGCGTTCGCGTGGAAGAATGAAGATCATAAGGCTGTCAGGACGGCGTGCCGCCGAGNGGTATCATCAACAGCCCCGGAGCAGTACAAAAGCTGTGCGCACTTGAGAATCGCGCAGAGCTAAGTGGCCGCTTTAGACTGTCCCGCGGCTATAAAAGTGTATAAAGAGATTCGCGGTGAGGAGAGATACCCCGATGTGCATCGGTCCGAGGCGGCCGAAAGCATCGCGGAGCTCGACCGTTCAGAGCGCGGATTTGGGTGGCGGATGGAGACCTGAGAACGTGGTTTGGAAGTCGATCCGGGATGGTAGGTAATCCCCGTGATGATTTTTTTACCGTTGCGGCCGCGTGCTCACCCGTGATCCCGACCTTTTCGATTTGATCGGTAACCGAGAGCTCGATGAAAATCCCGGGTTTATTGATCCTGACAATGGTGATTTTAGAACAGCGGCAGAGTCGGGTCCCATTGAAATGATGGGATTCCGCTCTATTCCTATTGAAGAAATTGGGCTTTACACCGGTAAGTTCCGGTCCGGAGACACTTGATCCACACTTTCGACAATCGGAAATGGGAGGTTTCTTATCATGGTTGAGCGTGGCATAGGAGTTATGGTTGATTCTTTTCGCTGTGATACGGTTCGTGAGGGAATTCTCAAGGCAAAGGAAGTCGGGGCTCAGGGGCTTCAGATCTATGCGGTAGATGGACCGATGCATCCGGATGCCATGTCCGATGGGGAAAGGAGAAAGCTGCGGCAATTTATATCAGACAACGGTTTGGCAATTGCGGCTCTCTGTGGAGATCTCGGCGGGCACGGCTTTGCCGTGAGCCAAGATAATCCTCACAAGATCGAGGTTTCAAAAAAAATTATGGATCTGGCGCTCGATCTCGGAACACGGGTGGTAACAACCCACATTGGAGTAGTTCCGCAAGCCCCGGAGCACCCACGATATCGTGTTATGCAGGAAGCCTGTAATGAATTGGGGGAGTACGGCGATGAGGTGGGTGCCAAGTTCGCCATTGAGACAGGCCCTGAGACTGCAATAATCCTCAAGGAGTTTCTTGACTCCCTGGGGAGCAGTGGAGTCGGCGTGAATTATGATCCGGCGAATCTGGTGATGGTGACCGATGATGACCCGGTCGCCGGCGTTATTATCCTGGGAGATCACATTGTGCATACCCACGCCAAGGACGGGATTATGCTAAAAAAGACCGATCCGGAACGGATCTATAACTTTTTTGCGGAGGGTGGAATCGAAGATCTACGAATGGAGGAGTTTTTTTTGGAAAAGCCTTTGGGGCAGGGGGCAGTAGATTTTCAGGGCTATATAAAAGCCTTGGACCAAATCGGATATGGGGGCTTTTATACGATAGAGCGAGAGGTGGGAGAAAACCCCGAGGAGGACATCAAAAAAGCGGTGGTTTTTCTCGAAAGCCTTTTAAGAGAGTGAGCGCATAATGGGGTGCTAGCAGTTGGCCCGCGGTGTATCCGGGACTAATTACCTTTCCTAACTGAGCTTATTGCCTCAACTATCTTTTGATACCCGGTGCAACGGCATAAGTTACCCGAAATATAGTCCCTTATCTCAGCCTCAGACGGATTTGGGTTTTCATCAAGGAGGGCTTTGGTTGAGAGAATCATGCCTGGAGTGCAAAAACCGCATTGCACAGCCCCGTGTTTTAAAAAAGCCGTCTGTATGGGATGAAGCTCGTCACCATCGGCCAACCCCTCAATGGTGAGAATTTTGCTCCCATCAGCCTCGGGCGCCAGCACCAAACAGGAGTTGACCGGCTTGCCGTCCATAATTATTGTACAGGCCCCGCAATCACCGGTGCCACATCCTTCCTTTGTNCCAATTAACCCAAGATCGTTTCGNAGNACGTCCAATAGTGTGCTAAAAGGTTCAACGAGCAATTCATAGGATTCATCATTCACCGTTAATACTATCTTGTGCTTCATCGATTTATCTCCCGCGCCGGTGCTGAGACGGCTCTATCTAAAGCGGCTCTTAAGGACCGTTCCGTATACACTTTTACCATCTCCTTTCTGTGCTCGGCCGAGGCCCTGAGGTCATCTATGGGACTGGCCTCATTGGAGGCCGTCTGTGCTGCTTCTTGAACCAGAGACTCACTTATTTTACCCCCTCTTAGAACTTCCTCGGCCTTTTTAGCTCTCATCGGAGTAGGAGCAACCGCCCCGAGAGCTATTCTTGCGTCTTTAACCGTCTCATTATCAGCCTCGGTAGTAACTACCGAACCCACGCCTACAAAAGCCAAATCCATCCGCTTTCTCGGTGTATGTCTGAGATACGAAGCACCCGTCAGAGGGGATTTAGGGGGTACAATAAGCCCGGTAAGTATTTCTCCTGTTTTCAGGGCGGTCCGGCCGGGACCGAGGAAAAAATCCTCGAGGAGGATAACCCTTTCCCCACCTTCCCCGGTTATCACTGCTTCCGCTCCCAAGGCGATTAATATGGGGGCCATGTCCGCAGACGGTGCGGCGTTGCAGAGGTTCCCCCCGACGGTCGCCTTGTTCCTTACCTGTATCGATCCGATAATCAACGCTGATTCGGATATAGCCGTGTAATTATCGCGAATAACCTTCGAGGCCTCAAGCTCACGNAGCGTGGTAAGCGCACCAATTGCCAATCCGTTCCCCTTTTCAAAGTTGATATCATTCAAATTCGGAATTGCCTTGAGGTCGATAAGGAGCTCCGGTTTTGCCGCTCTCATTTTTATCTGGACCAACAGATCCGTCCCGCCGGCCAAAATTGCGGATCTCCCGTTATGCTCCTTGAGCAATGCTATCGCCTCACGTAGATCCGACGGTCGGATATAATCAAACCTTTTCATGTAAACACCTCCATGCGGTTAAGGGAGCTCACTAATTGCCCAACTTCTCTTTTAATGCCATGCGTATCTTCTCAGGGGTAATAGGAAACTCCTTCACTCTAACGCCCACGGCATCGTAGATGGCATTTGCTATCGCCGGGGNGGGAGGCACATGTGGGGGCTCGCCGACACCTTTTGCACCGTACGGTCCTTTGGGTGAGGCTTCTTCAACTATGAATGTTTTTATCTTTGGTACATCCGCGGAAGTGGGAATCCTATAATCCAAAAAACTCGGGTTTAAAATTTTGCCGTCGCCATCGAAAATATACTCCTCCGTAAGTCCCATCCCTATGCCCTGTACCACTCCTCCCTGGATCTGGCCTTGGACGGACATGGGGTTGATGGCGAACCCCACATCTTGGCAGGCCGAATAGTCCAGCACCGTGACAACGCCGGTCTCCGGGTCGACTTCTACTTCGGCGGCATGGGCTACAAAAGTCAAACACGACGGCAAATCGTGGGTTAATCCAGCCCCGATAATGGGTTCTCCCTTTGATTCACTGCTGATTCGGGACAATTCCGCCAGAGATAGAGATTTTTCAGACGAATCGATTACCTTTACGGCGCCGCCTTTTACCTCAAGATCTTCCTCTTTTTCACCTAGTTTTTCCGCCGCCAGTTTCAAAAGCTTTTTCTTTACATTACCGGAAGCCAGCCTTATGGCATTCCCCATGTTGTAGGTGATGGTGCTGCCACCGCTCAGAGGAGCAGGCAGCGCCGTATCTGTATCCACAGTGATTACATTTATGTGATCAATAGGAAGCCCCAACTCTTCGGCCGCAATCTGGGCTAAAATAGTTCTCGATCCGGTTAGATCCACCATACCGCTTATGATAGAAATGGTTCCATCCTCATTCAGTTTCATTAGACCGCCGCCCGGATTCATACCGGTCGTCCACTGTCCACACCCCAGGCCCTTTCCGCGGTTTGCCCCTTTTGGTTTGCCGCCCCACTGAATGCCCTCGGCAGCCTTCTCAAGTACCGTTTTGAAGGTCGATTTTTCGAGTTCCCTGCCGTCAAAAGTAGAATCACCTTTCTTTAGCCCATTCTTCCTCCGGAGCTCTAGGGGATCCATGCCGATTTTGTGAGCTATGATGTCCATTTGGGATTCATAGGCAAAAGCCATCTGCGGCACGCCGGGCGCTCTGTACGCGCCACCGGGGGTTTTGTTTGTATAGACCGAGAAAGCCGCGGCCTTGAGGTTTGGTATATTATACGGTCCGCCGGATCCCATTGCAGCGCTCATGGCGACCGCCGGCGAAAAGCTCGCATATGCTCCCGCATCTATTATTACTTTTACCTGTCTGGCGAGCAAAGTACCGTCGCTTCTCGCACCCGTCTTGATCTGAATTACAGAGGCGTACCGCGGCATCGAGTTTAGAAACTCTTCCTCCCTCGTCATAGTTACTTTCACTGGTTTGCCCGCTTTTTTTGCAAGCATGACACTTATCGGAGCAATGGTGATTCCCAACTTGCCGCCAAATCCCCCTCCAATCTCCGTCGGTACTACGTTCACCTTATCGTTTGGGAGATTAAACATATAAGCCAAAAGATCTCGGGCACCGAACGACCCTTGAGTGGTAACCCAGGCGGTTACCTTGCCTTGATGATCTACATCCGCCGTGGCGGAATTAGGCTCCAAATAGCACTGGTGTACCACCGGGGTATGAAAAGTATCGTCAAAAATAAGGTCCGACTTTTCAAAAGCAGCCGCCACGTCTCCGTTCTCAAATTCCTGGGAGAAGAGGATATTTCCCTCCCGGCCCGAGCCGCCTTCAGGCGAATAACTATTTATATCCTCATGAATTAAAGGCGCATCCGATTTCATCGCTTTTTCCGGATCGTGGAGGGCCGGAAGTGGCTCGTATTGGACTTGGATCAAATCGATAGCTTCCTCAGCGATCTCCGGAGACAGGGCGGCTACCGCAGCGACGCTTTCTCCGACAAAACGCACTTTGTCTTTGGCGAGAATATGCCTGTCGCACAACAATGAGAACGCGACTAAGCCGTATCTTATATCTGGGGCGTCCTCGCCTGTAACAACTGCCCTTACACCCGGTAGATCTCGGGCTCTGCGTGTGTCTATGCTGCTGATTTTGGCGTGAGGGTGAGGGCTTCTCAAAACCTTGCCATAAAGCATTCCGGGCAGCTTGACGTCATCAGAGAACTTCGCTCTCCCGGTGACCTTATCTACCCCATCCGTTCTCGGAATATCCTTTCCCACAGCTGAATAGTTTTTCATTTTTATCATCCTTCTGATTCTGCCCGGCCTTGGCCATAGTATTTGATTAACGGCGGGGAGTTCAATAGCAGTGCGATATAGATTGCCGGAGCTCTAGAAATCCACGACACCGAGTTTGCCATTGATAGAACGTAGGTGGCAAGTTTCGTTGCTGAATACCAGCGTAGCTCGATCTCGGCGCAGATTTATAACACTGATTGACGCTGTATCAACGGCAACGCTCCAGAACGAAGCATTTGGCAGCCCTAAGAAATGACAGAGGGCCACTTTTATGGGAACACGATGTGAAACAAAAAGAACGTTGCCTTCGACACCGGTCTTAGAAAAATCGCCGAATAGTGTCTCAATACGACCCCTCACGTCGTCAAGACTCTCTCCTTCCGGAAAACCTACATCGTGGGGGGACCGCGCCCACATGGCCGTAAGCTCAGGGTGCGAAGCGGCGACGTCGGCGGCCGGCCTTTTTGTCCAAGCTCCGTAGTCGATATCTATGAGATTTTGTTCCGTAATAAGTTCGCAGTCGCCCGTTGCGGCGATAATTGCGGCGGCAGTTTCCCGCGCACGCCGCAGGGGACTTACGAATATTGAAGAGAACTTTATGCTCTTTAAAGCTTCTCCGGCGCGGGCTGCCTGCTTTTTTCCAGTACTGTTGAGAGGAAGATCCCAGCGTCCGCGGTAGATTCTTTCTGCATTGCCTTCCGTCTCACCATGGCGGAGGAGAAAAATCCGAGACATAATATGTATATTATCAGAAATCGACGTTAAGAAACCGTTAAATATCTGTCTATATTTCCATGCCTGTACCTTTTTTTGGTTTTTTTTTGCCAAGGTGGGCGATTGCCAGACGGAATTATCCTGATCTCTTCCACGGCGCATTGACAATCCTGAATTCCATGCGTTAGCATTAGTGATCCCGTAATTTATTGCTTAGGCTAGGGTACGGCATGTCATCTGAAGTAAAACAGGTAAAGGGCGCTCGTCGCAGCTACAGGCAGCGTGTGGCAGTGGATATAATTCGGGACTACCAGCTATATTTAGTATGACGTTGAAGGCGTGAATCGCGCTTGGCAGGATCATCGCCCACCGCGTGTTGATAATACCCAATTTTTGAACCAGCATATACGTGGGTATCAGTCCGCCGTTAAAAAGCAGTGTAAATACAAAAATGAATGTCAAAAGCCCCCTAAAACGGAGTTTTTTTCTCGATAATGGATATCCGGCCATTACGGTTAAAGTGATGTTCAGCGCAGTGCCGCATACGTCAAGACCCCATCTGACCAATATCGTCACCATGCCTGACGGCAACATATACGCGCTCCCGGGCCTAAATGAATGTTGGCACTGCGAATATACGCCAAAAGCTTTTGTGGCGGTCAACTGGATGGATAAGCTCGGATTGGAAATGCCTGAAACCACCGATGATCTTGTTGACCTTCTCCGGGCATTCAAGGAACGAGATCCAAACGGGAACGGCAAGCAGGACGAAATTCCCATGACGGGCACAGACAAGTGGTGGCAAGCCGAGATCGACGAGTATCTCATGATGCCTTTTACTCACTATAAAGGCCGCACAAACCTCTGGGTAGAGGACGGCAAAATTTATGCCCCTTTTGCGACGCCGGAATGGAAACAAGGCGTGCTCTATATGCGCGGCCTTTACCAGGAAGGATTGATCGATAGCGAAGTTTTCACCCAGGACGGCGGCCAATTTACCCAACTCATCGAGAATGATCCCATGATCGTCGGCGCATGGACGGCAGGCTGGGCCGGCGCTGCGAATCCAAACGGCGAGCGCATCTGGGAATATGATGCTGTTCTGCCGCCGCTGAAAGGGCCCGACGGAATCAAGCGCACCAATCACACACCGAGTTGGATGCACGGACTCAGGTTCGCCATCACCAATGAGTGCGATTATCCCGAAGCCGCGTTTAGATGGGCCGATGGGTTCTACAATATGGATATCCAGATCAGGAAGTTTTACGGTCCCCCTAATGTGGGCTGGAGGGACGCGCAGCCGGGAGAAATCGGACTCGATCAAAAACCCGCTGTATTCAAGCTGCTCATCGAATGGGGAACGCCAAATAACGTTCGATGGGACGACCTCGGTTTAACAATTACCACAACCGAATGGCGGGGAACCGAGGCGATGGTTGACAGTCCGGGAACGTATCCGGGGCAACGGCTGAGCACCGAAAGGTCCATGCCCTATGTGGGATTTGAGCCGAAGGAGTATCTGCCGCCTCTTACCATGACCGTTGAGGAAGCCGAGAGGAACGCCGATCTCTCCACGTCAATCAACAACTTTGTAAGAGAACACTTTGTACGGTTTGTTACCGGTGATTTGGACATTAATGACGAGTGGGATAACTACTTAAGGCAGCTGGGTAATTTGAGCCTGGATGCCTATGTGGAGCTGACCCAAAAGGTATTTGACCGCCAGTGGAAAGGATTCGACTTTTCCAAGGTGAGTGCAAAGCCGTTCTGATATAGGCAAAAAACATGACGATTGCGCGGTCCGGCCGTGGTCGGTCCGCGTGAAGCGTCTGAACGACGCCCTCTGCGCCCTCTGCGCCCTCTGCACGCGCGGCCATCCCTATTTTTCGAACCAGGAGCTATGAGTATGACATCACGACAAAATGTTGCGGGTCTCATATCGGGAACCGGTTATGAGCGGGTAGGTGTATTCGAACATTTCTGGGCCGAAGTCTTGAGAAACTGGACGGACGCCGATCGGTTCCCGGAAGTCACCGATGATTCCGGGAAAAAAACCCCGGGAGACATTTTTAATCATTTTGACTTGGATATGCGGCTTATCTGGAGCCCTATCGATCATTTTCCACTAAAAGGATTCACAGAAGTCGTCGAGGAGACCGATGAATGGGTGGCCTCGAGAAACGGCGCAGGCGCTGTGCTTAAATTGTGGAAGCGGAAAACAAGCACACCCGAGCATATCGATTTTCGGATGATCGGCAGAGACATATGGGACCGTGACTATCGACACTATCTTGTCGATCTTGATTTGGAGCGGATTGATGCGCGGGCCGCCGGCAGGGGAATAGAGAAAGGTGAGCAGAGAAAGCAATGGGTCTTCTATGGAGACCTTTTTGTATGGGAGGTCATGCGTCAGAGCATGGGCGATTTCTGCATGTATGAGAGCCTATTGCTGGATCCTGAGTGGATTCTTGACTTTAACCGGGTGTATACAGATTTCTATAAAGCCCATTACAGTGCGTTATTTGAGCTCCAGCCAAAACCGGATGGAATATGGATCTATGAAGATCTCGGATATCGAAACGGCTTGTTTTGTTCCCTCGATGTCCTCGAAAGGCTCATTCTGCCGTTTTATAAGGAAATCGTGGATTTTTTTCACGGCTACGATCTTCCGGTGATTCTCCATTCGTGCGGCGGAATTGAAGCCGCTCTTCCTCTGATCATCGAGTCCGGGTTTGACGGCCTAAATCCCATGGAAGTGAAGGCCGGGTGCGATATCTACAAGTTTACCGAAGCTTATGGCGATCGACTTATCTTCGTCGGCGGACTCGATGTCCGAATCATAGAGACCGGTGATCGCGATCTTATTAAAAGAGAAACCACAGATCTGATAAACGGTATGAAAGACCGGGGTGCCAGATTTCTCTTTGGTTCCGACCATTCAATCACCACGGGCGTAACGTACGATGATTACCAATATATGCTCGACGTCTATCGTGACACGATGTGGTATTGAATAAAGGACGACTAAACGTCCGTGAAACCAGGCGGCCGGCCGATAAGCCATTCCAAATTGAAGACGTAGTGATTTGTACTGCTGATGAGTTGCACCATTCCATCCGCCGATTGACAGGCGGTGAGGTAGCCGTTGATTTCCGCGGTATTTGGACCCATGGTACATGGCATCCCATCCAGAGCTTCGATAGTTCTCGTAGGCTCGTCGTCGCTAATAAGTCGGCCAAACGGCCACGTTGCGCCGTCATCGAATGATAATGCACTATACATTCCACTAACCGGGCGCCTCTCGCCTTTCATATCAATAATAGGATATGCGTTTTCTGATTCAAGCGGTTCATTGGCAAATGAAATAAACAGAAGCGGATCACTGCCCTCTTCGCAGACGCCTTTTAGGCGTTTGAGAATCAGTCGTTGACCCCCGCGGATTGGCGGAAAAGGACTTGCGGAGTACGTCCAGGATTTTCCACGATCGGCGGATATACTCATGGCCATGCTGCCATTGATCTCGTCTCCGCGCCCAAATGCCAAAAGCCTCCCGTCGCCGAGCTCAGCGGCTGAAGCATGGATCCCGGCGATGGTGCCACCCGCATCGTTCCAGGTATTTCCCCCGTCGTTACTCAACCAGAGAGCGGTTCCGCCGCTGCCGACAGTTACCGCATCGCACGGGAGCACAATAGTGCCGTCGTCGAGGGAAAACACCGAAGCGATCGGCATGTGTCTGGGTCCGTGATCTTCAATAATTATCCGTGCTTCGCTCCATGTCGAGCCGCTATCGTCCGACGTCCGTAGGATCGTTTGGAGAGGACCCCATGTTGCGGCCGCGGAAAGACCGTTAAAATGGAAAATTCGGTTCCCATCACAAAAAAGGGCGGGTGCATGGTCGTTGCGGTCCGGAGCGTCCCAGAATACCGACGCTTCGTCCCATTCGGTGCAGCCTGTCCTCAGTCTGCTGGCCAAGATTGCTAATTCCCTGCCCGGCTCGGTCACGCAGCTGTACCAGATCGCCAACAGGTCATCATTAGGACACTGACAAATCGCCGGATCATGGTTATGACGGCTGAACATTGGACCATAGGAGCTTGGCGGGATTTTTACATAACGGGCGGGCCCTGCGAAAAATGGAGCGGTAGTGCCGGATACCGCCATTGGTTTTGAACGCTGTCCCACGTTGCTGCGGTGCAGCTCGACGCGCGGGCGGCCAACCGACCGCTGCCCAAACGGCAACGGACCTTGCACGACTCTGAAACCAATCAACCAGCTGCGTTCATCGGGCAACGCTCCCGATCGATTTGCCGACCTGAGATAGTACGATTCTGTTGAATGGCTTCCGCCCCTTGTGACGCGAAAGTCACCGGCACCCGGCCCCGCCGGATCTGATTGATCGCGCTCCTGATAGGGCCCGTACCAATCATGGCACCACTCCTCCACGTTCCCGTGCATGTCGCACAGCCCACATGGATTCGGGCTCGTTTTCCCAACATGCAATTGAACAACATTTTCCCCGGTGCTCCTGGCGCTGTCGGGGAACCATGTCTGCCTTGCGTTTTTTAGAAATGCCGGTGGTAATTCATCTCCGGTGTGAAATGCTGAGATGGTTCCCGCCTTGCATGCGTACTCCCACTCCGCTTCGGTAGGCAGCCTAAATGTGGTTCCTTCTCTCTCCGATAGCCAAACGCAGAAATCGGCCGCATCGCGCCAGCTGACAAAAACCGCCGCCTCATCGTCGTCACGAGAAAACCCCAACTTTCCCCGGAGCTCTCGATGACTTGGATCAAACTGCTCATACAAATCATTTGTCACTTGACATTGGCCCATATAGTAATCGTAGGAAATGGAAACTCGGTGGACCGGACGCTCATCAAAATCACCATACCGGAAGCAGGAAGGAGTCAGGAGCTCGTCGGGCAGGCGTCGGTCATTTCCCATAAGGAACGCGCCGCTCTTGATTTTCACCAACGACATTCCCGCGGCGGATTTTGATTCGGCTTTGCTATTACTCAACGGTCCCTCCGATTCATATTAGGTTTCGGTCCCAGGCATGGTATCAAATCACAACGGCTATTCATACAACGGGGCTTTCCGCGGCAATCAAACTGGATGACGCCGCGCGTCTGTTTCATTACAGTATATTTACAATGAAGCCGTCAACTATCGATAAGCTCGTGGATCAATATGGAAAAAAGCTCTTTGCTATTGCGTACCGAATTACCGGCAACCGCCAGGATGCGGAGGATGCTGTGCAGGAGACGTTTATCCGGATTCACAAGAACTTAGGGAACTTCAGGGGAGAGAGCGGCCTTTACACGTGGATTTATCGCATAGCCGTCAATTGCAGTCTCCAATTAAAACGGAGACTCGACAGGGCATATCTGGACTCTCTCGATGAAAAGATTGAAGAGTTCAAGCATGATATTCCCGACGATGTACGGAGGTGGGAGGGAGATCCTGAAAAGCGATACCTTTATGATTCACTCCTGATTGAGATAAGAAATGCATGCTACCACTTCATGACGTTCCGCCTTTCCGACGGACAGCGGGTCGCCTACATTTTGCGGGTTATGTTGGGCTTCTCGCTGGATGAAATTGCAGATATTTTGCAGATCGAAAAAAATGCGGCAAAAGCACGTCTTCAGCGAGCAAAGAGCAATCTCAAAAGCTTCTTTTCATATCATTGCCAGTGGGGCGAGGGAAAAGGTGAATGCACGTGCGGATCTCGAATCGGCTTCGCCCTGGCGTACGCCCCGGATCTCTTGCAGCGGGTCATAAACTATCCCTATGATTCAAAGGCTCGAGAATTGCTCCAAACTGCCCTGACCTATGTGGGCACCGTGGATGATATTTACTCGAACCTGCCTATCCAGCCGTATAAAACTGATATGCTTAAGCGCCTCCTAAAAGGTGCAAAAAAATAGACTTCGCCCGTAACTTTTCTCGATTTTCTGCATCAAACGGATTTACAGGCGGTGATGAGCCGCGAGCTGAACTGGAGGCAAGCACCGTGAATAAACGTGTAGAACGATCGATTCCGGCAGCGAAAGCGCGCCCGGCGAATATTTCTTTTCTCGTGGTGGTTCTTATTATGGCATTAACACGATTCGGAGTTGCCCTGGATATCAATAATGGACTAGCGATGTATAAAACCGGTAATGGACCCCCGGTGTTGCTCATGCCGTATCCCCATGCTTCAGGCGGATCTTCAATGTCGGAAAGCGTCCTTGCTAATATGCTCGTGGCCCTTGGACGCACGGTGATTACCTTCGATCCGCCGGGGCTCTATCGATCCGCCAGACAACCGAGAATCAGCATGGATGAGATGCTGATGTGTGCTGAAGAGACCCTTGATCGCTACGGATTTACCAGGAGGATCGATGTCATGGGACACAGCATGGGTGGATTCTGCGCGCTTGCCTTTGCCATTGAGCGCTCCGAGAGAGTAAAGCGGCTCGTACTAATCGGCAGCACATCCGGATGGCCGGCGGTAAAAAAATGGGGAGTGCATAAACACTGGAAATGGTGGCGAGATCGGGAGTATTGGCAGAGCAGATTCTGGGGAACGCGAATCATGCTGGGGCTCGATAATCTGGCAGTCCACAAGCGGCTGGATTATATCGTGGATTACGCTTCCTACGTTGATAAAAGTCTGGTGGCGCCTTTGGGTGTTCTGCCGGGAGACAGAAAGCTTCCTGCCCCCGCCCGGACCCATTGGATGAGCTATCTGAGAAAGCACCGGGTGGACTACCGCAACTCGCTCCCATCGATTACAGGTCCGACTCTGATCTGCGCCGGAAGGTATGACCCACAAACCCCGCCGGCAATGAATGAGGAATTGCACCGGGGAATACCGGACTCTTGCCTGGTGTTTTTCGATTCGAGTGGACATTCTCCATTTGCCGAGGAACCCGAAAAATTCTCGACCATTTTGGAGGATTTTCTGGACGGCTAAAGTTGTGAAGCATCTCTGTACACGCGGACTGAATACTGTCATGGTTACAGCGAACGGCCGTTCGCGGCCTGCCCGGCCGGGCCGAAACCATGAGAAAGGACTCCGTACATGAGCGAAAATTGTGATAGCATACATTTGGGCGTCAAAATATCGCCACGTCCGACCGATGAAGACCTCCGTTTTGCCTCCCAGCTGGGGGTTGAATACGTATATACGTGGCAAAAAGAGGAACAGATCGATATAGACTATCTCGTTGAGCTCAAACGGAAAGTCGAATCATTTGGCCTCGTGCTCTACAACGTAGGCGCCGCGGGGCTCGGAAAAAACGACAAAATCCATCTGGCGCTACCGGGACGTGATGAAGCAATTGAGCGGTTTGCTGCATTCATCCGCAATCTTGGCAAGGCCGGGATTGGAACCACTACGTTTACCTGGGAACAGGCCGGCGTGAGGAGCACCAAAAAGGAACCGACCCGGGGCGGCGCCATAGCTCGGGCGGTTAATATGGATGTCCTTGCCCAAGAGCCGCCTTCCCACCCAGGCGTATTTACCGACGATGATATGTGGGAAAATTTCGCATACTTTATGAGTCGAATTATCCCGGTTGCAGAGGCGGCCGGCGTGCGTCTTGCACTCCATCCGAACGACCCGCCCGTTCCAAGTATTGGCGGGATACCTTGCTTAATACACAGTTTTGAGTCGTACAAGCGGGCGTTTGAAATCGGAGACAGTGATAGTCTTGGCATGGAGTTTTGCACCGGATGTTGGCTTGAAGGCGGGGAAAAATTCGGCGATATCTTGGCTGGGATAAGATACTTTGTGGAGAGGAAAAAGGTCTTCATCGTGCATTTTAGGAATGTAAGCTCACCGCTGCCGCATTTCGTTGAGAGTTTTCTTGACGACGGCTATATGGATATGGCAAAGGTCATGCAGACTTTTTGCAATGCCGGCTATGACGGATCTCTGATCCTCGATCACACGCCCCTTATGGCAGGTTCAACGGATGATCGTACTCCAACAGCATATGCCATAGGCTATATAAAAGGTCTGATGCGTCAGGATCGGAAATCCTCCCAATCATAAACCGGATTCATACTCGCCTATAATTTTCTGACCGCCGCCTTTTTCCGGTGCCCTTATTATTTCGGGCAAAGGTTCACCGGCGGCCCGCATCCGGCGCTCGAGTCGACTTTTCATAATCTCTACGACTTTCCCGTGTGATGCGAAACCGATAAGGTTATTCAATTCGTACGGATCGGCCTTTAGGTCATAGAGACAATCCTCAATAAACCGCCACGAGTTTCCCGGATGCGGCCCGGATTCGGTCTTGCGGACGCTATACTTCCAACGTTTTGTCCTCACGCACCTGCTCATGTTTGTCTCATAAATTTCAGCATAGACTTCCTCGGGCCAGCCATCTGTCTTTCCCTGAGTCAGCGGCAAAATCGAGCGGCCCTGCATCTCGTCAGGAATCGGGATATTGCATGCGGCAAGCAGCGTTGGAGTCACGTCAATAAGACTTACGAGATCTCGTATGCGGCCCCCGCCCTCGAAACAGGGTCCTCCAAAAGCCAGCGGAATTCTCAAGGACGACTCATGACAACTCCGTTTGTACTCAGAGTTTCTCGTTTTGAAGTGACAACCGTGATCGGTGGAATAGGCGATAATTGTTTTATCCTGAAGCTCAAGACTTAGCAGCGCATCTTGGAGCCGCCCCAATCCTTCATCAAGGCGCTTTATCATGCCGTAATATCCGGGTACGTGCCTCGGCGCCGATCCAACAAGGGCGCGCAAATCCGGCGGCATCCAGGGATCGAGATATTTCTCCTCGTAGCCTGTGGGGGCCGGATAGTCATCCCTGCTATTCTGAAAATGGGGCTCTACAAATGAGCAAAACAGAAAGAAGGGTTTGTCCTTATTGTCGACCACGTACCGGATGGCTGCATCAACCAGGGCGTCTACCCGGTAGCCCGGCAAATCGACAGCCCTATTGTCCTTATCGTACATTCTGACACGGTATGCATCCGAGGTAAACTCCAGTACGTTTGACGCCAGCCAATACTCGTATCCACCCCGCAGGTTTTCCGGCACGACCTCCCGTCCGCCCTCTCGTGTCAGATGCCATTTTCCTATATAGCCGGTGCGGTAACCGGCGTCGCGGAAGTATGCTCCTAGGGTATCAGTGCCGGTGGGCAAACCGCCGCCGTTATTATACGTCGCAAAGTTGGAGGCATATCGGCCGGTTTGCAGCACCAGCCGAGCCGGCACGCAGACAGGCTGAGGTGTGAAAGCGTTATAGCAATGGGTGCCTTCCAGGGCTAGACGGTCAAAATTAGGCGTAAGATCCATCGGATTGCCATGGACGCCCGTGGTATCCCAGCGCTGCTGATCGGTAAAAAAAACAATGGGGGTATGCACTTGACTCCGGTGCACCCCATATGTAGTGTGTCTGCATGGAGATTTACCCTAAAACGCTGGACGAGTTTGAAGAGTGGTTTAGC
>NZCE01000009.1 GCA_002688185.1 Spirochaetales bacterium | reverse complement strand
TTGGGCTGAAAACAGCCTATTGGGCGCAAAACATGGCTGCCAATTCCAAAATGCAGTCTGCGCCGGCAGCAAGTAGCAGTTTATGCGTCGGCTCTACAGCGAATGGGGGGGCGACCCGGTGACGTCCAAAATCATTATTGCCGGTAACAACGCAGTGGCCACCGACGCCACGGCCGCGCGATTCATGGGAGTCGATCCGGAAGCCGGGCGCGGCACACCGCCGTTTATCCGCGCTGACAACCATATTAGGTTGTGCGCGGAAGTGGGCCTTGGATCGGTCTCGGAGGATGAAATCGACATCATCGGCGAGATGCCTGTGAACAGGGCGCCTTATTCCGTCCGCGGCGGTGCAGAGCCTGATATTTTTAGCACGATGGAAAAGAACCGTAAGCGGGTGAGCAGGTCTGCTGTGCACTTTTTCGAGCACAGGGATCGTTATGTGAACCAACACGCGGGAGAGGCGATATGTCTTCTCGACGAGGAGGTGCTTTTCAGCGCTCCAGTTGATGAGGATTATGCAAAGCAACTCGGCGCAATTGCGAAGGGCCAGGGGCTAAACCTAGCCGATATGTTCTACGGGATGTTCTGCAAATTGGTGGTTCCCGAAGAGGCAGAACTGGACTTACCTTATCGCGCCGAGATAAGTCAATAGGAATAACTAGGATCGACGAAAAAGGTAAAGCCACACAGAGGGATGCATCATCCTTTGAGCGTTGAGCGTTGAGCGTTGAGCGCTGTAAATGTTCGGACCAACTCCTCCGGCGTTTCGGTTTTCAATTCATGGGGGCATTGTAAGGGGGATTCGAAATCATCCGGACTCGGACCCGCATTTTATGTAGAACTCCGCCAGGGGCGCCCGGCCAGGGGCGCCCGGCCAGGGGTGCCCGGCCAGGGGTGCCCGGCCAGGGGTGCCCGGCCAGGGGCGGCAAACCGAGTGTCCAGCCTATGTGATTTTGGCCGCCATCTTTCTCTCTTGCGCCGGGAGCACAGCCTTTCTGATCCGGATGGAAGCAGGGGTAACCTCGATTAACTCATCTCGCCGAATAAATTGCACGGCACGTTCCAGAGTAATTGGGAGGATCGGGGTGAGGACAACCGCATCGTCTTTTCCGGACGCTCGCATATTTGATAATTTCTTGGTCCGGCAGGGATTCACATTGAGATCATTATTTTTGTTGTGCTCTCCGATAACCATCCCTTCATAGACCGGCTCGCCGGGAACCACGAAGAGATTGCCGCGAGGCTCGAGATTAAACAGCGCATATGGTACTGCGTTACCGGCTCGATCGGATACCAATGAGCCGGTGTGACGGCCGGCAAAATCTCCACGGTAGGGCTCGTATCCGGAAAAGTACGCGTTTAGAATACCGGTGCCGCGAGTATCGGTCAAAAACTCGTCACGATAGCCAATCAGAGCCCGCGACGGCACGCTGAACTCCATTCGAACCCTACCAGTCTCGTGGTTAATCATGGTGAGTAAATGGCCTTTTCTGCGTGACAGCTTTTCTGTCACCGCACCGACGTACGTGTCTTCGCAATCGACGTACAGGTGTTCTATGGGCTCTAGTTTTTTTCCATCGACTTTTTTGAAAATAACCTCAGGCCGGCCCACAGAAAACTCGTATCCCTCACGCCTCATGGACTCAATCAGGATTACCATCTGAAACTCGCCCCGGCCTTGAACGATGAAGGTTTCCTGCTCCTGCCCCTGTTGTAGGCTCATCGAAACGTTCTGCAATGTCTCCTTTCTCAAACGCTCAAACAACTTGCTTGATTGCACAAATCTACCTTCACGTCCCGAGAGAGGCGAAGTATTTTTCATGAATTTCATTGATACCGTTGGCTCGTCAACGGTGATCCGCGTCAACGGGCGGGGATTGTCCCGGGTGCATATGGTGTCTCCGATATGTACGCTATCTATGCCGGCAAGCACAACGATGTCTCCCTGACGGGCAAAAGCCGCATCAACCATGGAGTGCCCGCTGAAGGTCTGTATTTTTACCAGCTTCAGTGCGTGATTCGCACCATTTGCATCTATACACACCAGATTGTCATTGGCACGGGCGCTCCCGGCGTATACTTTGCCTATGGCAAGTCTTCCCAGATAGTCGGAATAACCGAGGTCGGAGACGAGCAGCTGAAACGGTCCGTTGACGTCTCCCTCTGGAGATGGTATGGCCTCGAGTATCGTGTCGATGAGCACATCCAGGTTTTCATCAGGACCATCCAGGGCTTTCTTAGCAATTCCGTCGCGCCCTACTGCAAAAAGCACGGGAAAAGATAGCTGATGCTCGGACGCATCTAGATCGATAAGCAAATCCGATACTTCATCCAAAACCTCCAGGGGCCGAGCATCCTGTCTGTCGATTTTGTTGATTATTACAACCAGCGCAAGATCGAGGGCCAACGCCTTGCCCAGGACAAACCGCGTCTGAGGAAGAGGGCCTTCCGATGCGTCAACAAGGAGTATCGCACCATCAGCCATGGACAAAGCTCGTTCCACCTCGCCACCAAAATCTGCGTGGCCGGGAGTATCAATAATATTAATTTTCACTCCGTTATACTGGATTGCACAGTTTTTTGCAGCGATGGTGATGCCACGTTCCCGCTCAAGCTCCATGCTGTCCATGATGCGTTCCTGCACGTCTTGATCCTGTCTAAATACTCCGCATTGTTTAAAAAGCGAGTCTACTAGACTGGTTTTTCCGTGATCGACGTGGGCGATAATAGCGATATTCCGCATGGCGGCGTGGGTTGCTTTCATTAGTGCTCTTAATTCTCGCAAACAAAAGATGAATGGAATTGAAGGCAAAAATAGACATCACAGAACTCTTAGTCAACAAAAAGAAAAACAGCGCTTGAATGCGGATCCTGAGATTATTTGATGTTAAACGTAGCCAATACGGGCCAGTGACTCGAAGGAGGAAAGGGATCTGCCTGGCAACGAGCCACTTCGAAATTCATTGGTCGAATTGGTCCTCGGAAATAAATCCAGTCGTCAACAGCCGGTATTTTCCCAGCCAATGGAACCGCCGGGCCGGTTGGTTGGGGCGTTCTGTGAAGTGCAGTACACACATCGGTAAATCCGCCGGCGGATAGTCGCCAGAGAGTATGCTCATCTTCATTGAGATCACCCATAAAAACCACCCGCTGTTTTTCAGTTGTGAGCCGATTCAGGTGCTCCGCGCAACGGGTGGCCTCAGATAGGCGGGGATTAAGTCCGGTTTTTTTTTCATCGATTTTGTTTCCCGCGGTGAAGTGTGCCGTCGCAAATAAAATTTCGGTCCCAGAAGTCAAGACTAGCTTGACCCAATATAGCCGAGAATATTTTTCGACCGCGCCGAAATCTTCCGCCCCATACTCCTTGAGCGAAAAAATCTCTTGATTCCAAAAAATGTTTCCCTCATGAGACCAGCCGGGAAAATCATCATCCACACGCTGATATTCGACGAGCATATGATCTATGGCTGCTCGAGTTGTAGGTCGAAGCTCTTGAAGCGCCAAAACATCAGGCATGGACCCATGCAGAAATTTCCGAAGGGCCTGTTGGCGCTTGTCCCAATGCCTATTGTTCCAAAGATTTAGACTGCAAACGACGAATCGAAACATTTGCTATATTTTAAGACTCCGCTGCAATAGCTAATTGAACGCCTATTATACGGAAAATGGATAATCAAGTTTTGCTGTTTCGTCTTCACCGACGAGAAAGATGGCGTGATTAGTACCGTGGCCCCCCGTCGCGACGACCTTCGTTTCTGGGCCGGGCTTCATTTACCTTAATAGACCGCCCTTGCATCTCATTGCCGTTCAGACCGCTGATAGCAGACTGCGCCTCGGCATCATTGGGCATCTCTACAAAACCAAACCCCTTGGATCTTCCGGTATCCCTATCGGTTATAACTCGTGCGGATGAGATCTGTCCGAATGGCTCGAAAGCCTGGCGCAAATCTTCTTCATTTACATCATACGACAAATTGCCTACATAGATATTCATTCTATCTCCTATTTTACTCTATCATTTTGTACAAACTTGGGCACACCTTCTTTGGATTGAATGGGCTGCCCCGGAACTTTCTCAAGCTCATTATCGGAAATTTACCCACGGTCAGGAATTGTTGCTCTCAAGACCTCTGAGTTATTTCCTGTTAGGTAGTTTTTCCTGTCTTCCTAATCCTATTTCTGTTTTGCCTTTTGCTCCTTCCTCTTCACTTTCTATTTCTATTTCTGGCTATCATCCTTATCCTTCTTGCCTTTATCTCCCATATTAGTACCTCCTCCTTTTCTCTCAAGGGCTACGCGCTCGAATAAGAATGCCTATCAATCGTCTTGTTTACCAAGTATAACAAAAACAAGCAACACTTGCAGCAGATAAGCTTGCGAAGNAACAGGTTGGCTGTCCCCCAGTCGGGCATTTTATCCGTGTGCCGCACGGAATGCCGCATGTCGTGGCGCTTTATTTCTCTGCATGCCCCGAGATGATACTTTGGATAGAATAAGCTATAATCACCTTTGGGACAAATNTGATCACGACAGGTGTCCACTTGACATGCGAGAAGTGATTTTCTTGACGCCGGGCTTTTGGAAATTATCTGCGTGCCAAGGGCATAGGCGGCCGCTATCCGACAACCAAATTATAAAGGAGTAGAAGATGGGAACCGATCTATCACTTGATACCGGCATTGCGGTAAAGATCGAGCTCGCCGTAGTGGTCGGCCGACGCGAGTTTATTGCCGAGCGCACGGAGAATCAGTTTGTATGTAGAATAAATGATGATAAGAACGATTGCTCGGGAATCGTAAACATCCGAGAAAAGAGAACAACCGTAAACGCGGGGCTCGTGAAAATTCATAGACAATGGGATTATGACGGGGATAAAATTGACGGCATACGTTTATCGAGCAGGTTTTTGACGTCCTTTTTTTTTCCTGAGCCGNACTACTACCTCTATGCGGGCATAGACTGGAATGGAAATCGTTTCGGCATTGCGGAAAATCGCATAGGAGAGCATAAACGGGAGGAACGTTTCTGTGTCCCGAGCTGTATCACGATGGAATCCGGCGGCAAAGTACTGGGGGTGTGGACCGCGCCACAGCAGAATCTGGATGACGTCATTTCCAGCGGAGCGTTGAAACTGGACAACGACGGACGTCGCCATGTTATCGAGATCGCGCTTCCCTATCGAGATGAGATACCTATCCGAGATATGTTTGTCGACCAACGTATGACGTTGGAAGACGGGATGACGGTAGAGCGAGATTTTTACCTTTTTTCCGCGGAAACGCCGGCTCTGGCCGGTGAAGTGGACGGGAGATTAAACGGCTATGGTTTGGTTCTCGATGCCGCGTGGGAGGTTTTCTCTCAGGAATCCCTGACAAAGCCGGAGATGTCCCTTTCAGACCTGCAGAATATCAAAATTAATGGGCTGAGCCGGACGCCGGGTACCGGTTTGCTCCGAAACTTTACGTATGACGGCAAAGATTACACGATCCATTACATTGCTAAGCATGTCGATGAAAAAAACCGAGAAATGCTGCATCCATACTGCGGTTTTTCATGGAGCGGCGCACAAGCTCTGATCTCGTACATCTTGATCCGGGAGTCTCAGATTCGAGGCCAGGAGCGGCTCAAAGAGATCGGAGAAAGCGCGATCGATTTTTTTCTGGAGAATGGTCTCAGTCCCTGCGGCCTGCTTTACCCGGTTTTTTTTACCGGAGATTCGTCGTTCCCGTGGCCTCAAGTTGAAAAACCCAGTTGGGGATCTTATATAAACAACGTAGGTCACGTGGATATGTACCCCCTTGGAGAGGGACTCTACTGGATGCTGCGCGCCTACCGGCTGGACACCGAACGATACAAGAGGTGGCGAGAATCGGTTACCGAGATCTGCAACCGAATGATGGCTCTCTGGCCCGACGGTGATATACCGGCAAGGGTGGACGGCGAGACGGCGGAGGCAATCTTGCCTTCGGCAGGGCGGGACGGTATGACAAACGCGTCCTATCTCATATGGCCCTTCTGTGAGCTCGGGGCTATTAGCAACGATTCCTCATACGTTGCATTTGCTGAGAAGATTGCCCAACACATTCTGGCTTTTTCACTCCGGCATGAGATCTACTGGAAATCGGAGCCGGACGCCCACTGCATCGACAAACGAGCGGGGTTCGGAGCCATGCGGGGCTATACAAGGCTTTACGAGGCCACGGGTAAACAGATGTGGCTTGGGGCGGCAATACGCGCCTCCAACTGGATGAAAACGTGGCAATGGGCATATAATATGCACTTTGACCCCCGTCAGCCTCTCGGGCACTTTGATTACCGCACCGTTGGCGGGACAAGCACGCGGGCCGATCACGACACACTGCAATACGGCTATGCCGCCCTTGCCGCCGGGTGGTGCCGGTTGTGGGAGCACACCGGAGACAGACAGCTTTTACAAAGGGCGCGGGCACTGCTCCACCAAGGCACCCAGATGGTTCAGACGAAAGAACGCATCAAGTGGCTCAACGAAAACTATTTTACCAAGGTAAAGATCGATACCGAGTCGGACTTTATAGGATCACACGTTGAGAATATGGTGCAGGTACCTATCACCTCCATCGGTCGTGTGGCAAGCAAGAAAGGATCCCTGCAAAACCAGCCTAATTCACCTCCGTTTTACGCAATATTCGGATTGGCCATGCCCCTCGAATGGCAAGAGATCGACGACTGCTACGGCGGGCTCGTGTGGAGCGTTCGATGGCAAAACGGAGGGGCTGTGGACACGATAAACCTTCTGAGGGCAGAGCAGGACGATCGTGGGGTAAGTCTATCAATTGGCAACATGCTTTCAAAACCGACTACGTATCGCATACGCATTCTCCACGCGCCTTCCGGACCGTACCGTGTGGACGGAAGGACGCTCGCAATAGAAAAGCTGGAAGAAGGTTGGACGATAGATCTCGAGGGGAACCAAGAAGTATCGCTGAGGATCGAATGGGGATAAACCAAACCTATGCAGCGTCGTGCGCCTCCTGTTGGCCCTGCGGGGCGCCGGCAGGCTGTCGAGCTCATTGCCTATAAGGCAAAGGGAGGTAGTGTGATTTCGTCTGCGGTATGGTCCGCGCATCGCGCTTCAGCGTGCACCCATACAACTTTTCTAGCGCTGCAATGTAGATTTTCGAATCATTGGTGGCCGTGGGAATAAAGCACAACTTGGGTGCGTCTTTGCCGCAACAATGCACCATAATTACTAGTTGGCCTTGATGACTACGCTAATACAATGCAAAGGGCCACAGGAAAGGAGGGTGTCGGAATGTCTTCAGGTGACCAGAAAACGGAGTTTGTACGGATCATAGAGCTTCCACCAGTCACAATGGTGCGTTCGGGCAGTGGGGACCTGGATGCCTTTGACAAATGGTGGGGGGCCATCGCTGCTCAGGACAAGGCCACCTTGTCGCCAAAGGATTTCATGTGGTTCAATCCACAACTGGACAGTATGGAATGGTTGTACCTTCTGCCGGAAGGTCTGGAGGATACAGGCGGCTATGAAGTGTTCGATTTCCCCGGGGGCCTATACGCGGTGGCGGCATGCAAAGATGCAGGGCCAGACATAAATGGGGCGAATAGGCTGATCCACGAATGGGTAGCACAGAGCGAGATCTTTGAGGAGTCTAGCGAGGCCAACGACCCGCACACCCGCTATGATATGGGGCATGTAATCACGCCCGTAAATGCCAAGGAGACGATGGGGTATCATCAGATGGACCTGTTCGTTCCGATTGTCTACAAGAGGCGCCCGAAGTGAGGTCGCGGAATTCATCGACCTCGTGAAGCGGGTACCCTTGACGAGCGTATGACTCTTGTAGCAGGCGTGGTGCCGCGCTCGCCAAGGTAATGCTCCAATGCCAGTGCCGGGATAAGCCTGGAAGAGGAGGGTGAATATGCCGCATTGTTGAAGCCTTTGGCGAGTATCCCTGATATATACCTTATATACCTTGACTCTGAAGTAATAGGTGATAGAATATCTGAAGAATCTTGAACTACAAGTTCAGGTAATTCCAATGGAGGACTGCAATGTTTTTTACGAAAAGAATGGGTCTTGTGCTGCTGACCATGCTGGCTGTATTTTCGCCGGTTTTATTCGCCGGAGGACAAAGTGGGGATACATCCACAGGTGATGAAGCCGCAAACGCAATATTAAACCCCGTCCCGGGGGGAATGCCCATTGTACAGCCTGGAAATGAACTTGAGTTGAGTTTTGCGGTTCATGATCAATCGGCAAGATACATCTCAATAAAAGAAGCGCCTGTTTGGTTGAAAGTACAAGAGGTCACCGGGATTACTATCAACTGGGAATTGAGTCCGGATAACACTTCATTTCAAACAAGCATGAAAANCCGCCTAGCATCAGGACAGAACCTACCGGATATGTTTAAAGTCCCAGGTAGCATCAGCGATTCAGTCAAATATGCTGAAGAGGGAGTAATAATCCCCTTAAATGATCTAATCGAAGAATATGGGCCTAATATAAAGAAGCTCTATGCAACGTACCCATCCATTAAATCCAGCGCTACCTCGCCCGATGGAGAGACATATGCGTTGATTAACTATTTGATTAATAATGAAAACACGCCCGTTACTCAGGTAAGAAAAGATTGGCTTGATAATTTGGGTTTGGGTATCCCTGAAACTGCTGACGACTGGTATAATGCACTCCTAGCAATAAAGAATAGTGACGTAAATAATACCGGTCAGGATGACATAATAGCATATGGCAGTTACATGGATTATTTTATGAGCGGCTTCAATATGACATCAAGAGCTGGATATTACTGGTATGATGATAATAATAAGATATCATTTTTTGCGGTCCGCCCGGAGCATAAAGACTATTTGATGTTCCTCAACAAGTTATATGAAGCAGATCTATTAGATCCGATGTATGGTTCCGGAGAAACCATGGTTGGAGACCTATATTTGCAAAACAAAGTATTCGCCATCCCGTCTTGGGCAGCCGAGCCGCCTATGAAAGAGGCAGAGTTGAAGGCCGCCGGCTTTCCAGAAGCTGAATGGGAATATGTTCTTCCGCCAAAGAGCAGAGACGGGTCACAATCATTTAAGACTCTCAGTGTTGCATGGAATAATAACCGATGGGCTATCTCCTCAGATAGTGAAAATCCAGTGGCAGCATTACGATTATATGATTTCTTATACGCATCCGAGCAAGGCACTCGACTTATCCTCTGCGGCTTCGAGGGCGAGCACTGGGTAATAGATAATAACGGCGAACTTCAGTTCACGGATAAAGTTATGAAAGATCCCACTCTAAATATGATAGGGTATTTGCGAACTCATCTCGGTGCATTCATTGTTCCAATGGGCATTCATTCCGCAGAGTTTAATAAAGCACGCATAAAAGGCGTTTTCGCCCACAATTTGCAGATGATTCAGGACTCAGGCGCAGGCGAGCAGTTTCCGGCACTTATTCCTACGGCTAAAGAACAGGAAACAGAAGGAATATTATTTTCGGATATACAGTCGTTTATAGATGAAATGACTATTAAGTTCGTTACAGGAAAAGAGTCTTTTGACAAATACGATGCTTTTGTTCAAACATTGAAAACGCAAAGAATTGATGAGCTGACCGCTGTATATCAAGCGCAATATGACAGATACCTAGGAAATTAGCGGACGACTGTTATTGCAGGAATTGATATCTGAAAATGGGGTTGAATTGTAATTATTTATCCCCATTTTCACAGCAGAATGGAAAGTGCACATGCTAATCCCAACGTAAACCGAGTCTTGGCATTGCGACCGTATGATTTCACGCATGGACCCACAAATAGTGGAATATATAGATGACTAGGCTTAAGAAGTCGATACGGAATTTGGCGAGGAACCGATATTTATGGTTAATTGCAATCCCCGGATTAATCTATTTTTTTATATTCAAATATCTGCCGATGTACGGCGTAATAATTGCATTTAAAAACTATTCAATAAGAAAAGGCATACTGGGTAGTGATTGGGCAGGGCTAAAATATTTCTTTCAATACTTTAATGCTTTTGATTTTTGGAGAACTCTACGAAATACTCTGCAAATTAGCCTATATACGCTAATATTCGGATTTCCCGCACCTATTGTACTGGCTCTGCTACTGAATGAGGTAACATATTCAAAATTCAGAAAAGCCGTACAGACAATTTCTTATATACCACATTTCATGTCCACGGTTATCATTGTAGGCATATTGGTCAATATGGTTAATCCGATTAACGGATTAGCGAATGAGTTTATCAAACTATTCGGAGGCAATCCAATTAATTTTATGGGTGAGTCCCAATGGTTCCGACCGCTCTATGTCATTACCAATATCTGGCAGTACGCGGGCTGGACTTCAATTATATATCTTGCGGCCCTATCGGGGATTGATCCGATGCTATATGAATCGGCTGTAATTGATGGCGCAAATAGATTTCAAGCATTAATCAGGATCACAATACCTTCGCTTCTCCCGACCATAATAATAATGTTTATAGTGCGCATGGGAAGATTGATGAGTGTTGGTATGGAGAAAATATTGCTGATGTATTCCCCCGGCACGTATGAGACAGCTGATGTTATAACTACCTATGTTTATAGGCGCGGCCTACTTGGCATGCAATACAGCTTTGGCGCGGCGGTCGGATTATTCAACTCGATGATAAATATTACCTTCTTATTGACATTCAATTATATTGCCAAACGTTATTCTGAAACCAGTTTATTCTAAGAGTGAGTATCATATATGAGGCATCATGCAAGAAGCGAATTCTTCATACAGTTGATTTTCATTGTTCCACTGACATTGATTGCGATTGGATGTTTGTACCCTATTGTTTACGTTTTCAGCAAGTCAATAAGCGAGGCCAGAAGAATAGCCTTTGAAACATTGTGGCTTTTCCCAAAGGGCTTTTCCTTAGTAGGCTACGGAGAGATTTTTAATCAGCCGAGTATATGGAAAGCATACGGCAACACTCTATTTTACACATTTTTTGGTACTTTGATTAACGTAGTGCTAACCACCATGTTGGCATATTCATTATCAAGAAAAGATTTTACCGCGCGCAATGTTTTGATGTTTTTGGTTACATTTACTATGCTTTTTTCGGGGGGACTTATACCCACATTTATCTTGGTTACTAAATTGCAGATATATAACACGGTTTGGGCTATGCTTCTACCGGAGGCTATCGCGGTTTGGAATACTATTATTGCGCGAACTTTTTTTGTCGGGCTGCCTGATATGCTGGCCGAATCGGCAAAGCTGGACGGAGCAAATGATTTAGTAATATTGGCTAAAATAATCATTCCAATGTCGAAAGCGATAATTGCTGTACTGATAATATTTTATGCTGTGGGTCATTGGAATAGCTATTTAACGGCGCTGCTTTATCTGCCGGACTCGGATTTGCATCCGTTGCAGCTGTTTTTGGCCAAGCTTTTGGTGAACGATGAATCAATGCTTGAAGCCGGCGGAGAAGAAGCTCTTGATATTACATTTGTGACAGATCAATTAAAATACGTTGCGATTATGNTAGCAATAATACCAATACTTTGCATATACCCTATCTTCCAGAAATATTTTATCAAGGGCGTTATGGTCGGCGCCATCAAAGGCTAGGTATTTGGGCCGCACGGCCAAGGGAGAGATTATGAACATAATGACACCAAAAGAAAGACTGATAGCCGCGCTTAACAATCAACCGGTTGATAAAGTGCCATTTTGGCCGAAGTCGGCACAAGACTATGTGAATTATCAAACTAATGGCAAATACAACGATTGGAGCCTTCGTGACTATCATGAGTACTTTGACAGTGATTTGTGGCAGACCTGTGCCGAGAATACAAAACTGGCTCCTTCATGTGTTTCCCAATATGATGAAACACCAGAAGCCGGTAATCGTGACCGCGTGGTGATTAGGCACATAATAGGATCTGACGAACGGAAATCAGTTCGTATCAAAGGCCATCCGGTAGAGTTTTCTATAAAGAATTTAAATGACATTATTTTCATGACAGCCTGGTTTCAGGGAACTCGCTATGAAACTGATGAAGTAAACCTTGAAAAGCAAAAGCAACAGCTTCAGAAACTAGGAGACAGAGGGATTCTTGCCCATCGCCTTGGGAAATCACCATTGATGTTGTTCATCGAGATATTGGCCGGTGTAGAAAATGCACACTATTTCTTACACGATTTTCCGGATGAAATAGATGTGTTGTTTGAAGCCATGCATCAGGATATTCTGCGGCGAACGAAAGTAGCCCTAAAATCTAGTGTAGCTGATTTATTTTTCATGGGAGAGAATACGTCAACTACTCTCATTTCTCCGGCGCAGTATAGAAAATACACAAAAAAACATATTGCAGACTACAAACAGGTATGCAGTGAGCATGGCAAGCTGATGGCCCTTCACATGTGCGGATTTCTAAAAGGCGTATTGGCAGACTTAGCAGATTTGGAGATTCAATCATTCGAGGCATTCACTACACCTCCGGTTGGCAACACCCATCTTTTAGACGGCAGACTAACCAATCCCAATACATGCATTATCGGGGGCACAAATGCGGCTTTATGGCTACAGCCTGCAAAAGATATATGTCAAGCAATAAAAGAAGAACTTGATGCCCTTCCCCATCATCGCGGAATCGTCGTCTCATCGGCCGGTGTAATGCCTCCTGCCTGCAATCCAGAAACCATTAAGCGGGTTGCGGATTTTGTACATGCTTACCCGGCAAGATTCTAGGCAAAAAATCAGGAGTATTCAGCTTTTATGTCGGCACCGCTTCCGGTGCATAGGATCACAGGATCACACGTCTTATCCCGGACCGTAAACCGTTTTAAAATTGAATTCCAGCGCGATGTTTATGCTCTTGTCCGCTACCGCCTGCAGTGATTATCTTCTCTTATCAGAATTATTTCGATAGGGGTTGTCCATGAATACGTGCCTCAGAACGGGCATTTTGCTCCTGTTGGTCTTACCGGTTACGGTTTGGGCCGAGGGAGAGCTCGAAACAGCGCTGCTCCCAGCTGATCCGAAAGTTTCCATTGGGGAGCTCGAGAACGGCCTAACATATTACGTTAGGGAGAACTCAGAACCGGAAAATAGGGCATATCTAAGGCTCGTCGTAAACGCAGGCTCGAGCTTGGAGGAGGACGATCAACTCGGCCTGGCCCACATGGCGGAGCATATGGCTTTCAACGGCACCGCTAAATACGCTAAGAGCGAAATCGTGGATTTCCTTGAATCGGTCGGCATGCGTTTTGGTCCGGAGGTCAACGCTTACACCAGTTTTGATGAGACAGTCTATATGCTCCAGGTGCCTACGGATGACGCCACCAAACTCGATCGAGGTTTTGACATCTTATCACAGTGGGCGTTTTATATAAGCTTCGACAACAATGAGATCGACAAGGAGAGAGGAGTTATCGTCGAGGAGTGGAGAACGGGTCTTGGAGCTCAGGATCGTCTCCGCAAACAACAGTATCCAGTGCTGTTCAGGGATTCACGATACGCCGACCGTCTTCCCATCGGGGATATGGATATCATACGGTCCTTCGAATACGACGCCATCAAGAGATTCTACAGCGATTGGTACCGCCCGGAGCATATGGCGGTAATCGCCGTCGGCGATTTTGAAACATCCGCAATCATCCGGCTTATAAAAAACTATTTTGGGAAAGAGACAGGCGCCGCCGATGGCCCGCAAAGAATAACCTACACCGTGCCGGATCATGACGAAACGCTCTACGCCGTTGCCTCTGACCCTGAGCTCTCCTACACGCAGGTGTCCATCTATAATACAGACAAATCGAGGGGCCTATTTCGTGGGAGTAAGGGCCGATTTCAGCGTAATCTCGCCGGTTTCTTAGGCCAGAATCAAGCCTGCAA